>JAFAVZ010000542.1 GCA_019242175.1 Acidobacteriota bacterium | reverse complement strand
TGCGCGCAGCGTTCCTGCCAGGAGATCCTTCGCAGTCTTCGCTGCTCAGGATGACAGGTGTGCGCTAATCGCTAACTGCGCCCGTCTCGAACAGATCACGCGCACCGCGCGGAAGCGATCGAACCCGCGCTGTCATCCTGAGCCCCGCAGAGGGCGAAGGATCTCCCGGCACGTGCGCTCACCGTTCCTGCGAGGAGATCCTTCACAGTCTTCGCTGCTCAGGATGACAGGTGTGCGCTAGTCGTTGAGGGCGCGCGTCTCGAGCACGCCCGCGCCGGCTTTACGCGCGATGAACCTCTCCAAAAACGCCACGCGCGCCAGCAGCTCGGCCTGGCCGCGCAGCAGCGCCTCGATCTCCATCTCCGCCTTCAGGTTCACCTGGTAGTCGTTCTCCGCGAGGAGCTTGTCCTTCGTCGACTGCCGGTTCTGACTCATCATGATGATCGGCGCCTGGATCGCGGCAAGCGTCGAGAGGCAGAGGTTGAGCAGGATGAACGGATAGGGATCGAAGTCGGTCATCCGGATGATGTTGATCGCCATCCAGGTCAGCATGATCCCGCCGAAGAGGAAGATGAACGGCCACGAGCCGCCGAACGCCGCGACTTTGTCCGCGACGCGCTGACCCATCGTCAGCTGCTCTTCCGCTTCCTCGAGCACGTTGCGCGAGACCTGCCGCGACATCAGCTCGTTCGTCTGGCGCAGACGCTCGCTCATCTCCGCGATGATGCGCAGCGCCGCTGGTGGATTCTTGTTCACGAAGTCGACGAGATCCGCGCGTTGCAGGCGGATGAGGCGCGACGGCTTCGCGGCCGTCGCCGTCGCCGAACGCGGCGCGCCGTCGAAGAGGGAGAGCTCGCCGAAGTACTGGCCGTTGAAGAGTGCGGCGAGCATCACCTTGCCGTGCCCTTCGCCGTACGAGATCTCGACGGCGCCCTCTTCGATGATGAACATCGACGAGCCTTCGTCACCCTGGTTGAAGACGACGTCTCCCTCGTTGAAGGTGAGCGCCTCGAGCTTGCGGCTGAGCAGCTCGAGATCCTCGGCGGTCATCGAGGCGAAAAGCGGAATGTTGGCCAGTAGCTCGGTGTGGCGCCCGTCCATTGGCGCGTAGAGTACCGCGAATTGTCATCCTGAGCCGCGTAGACGGCGACGGATCCGTACCCTGGAGCCATCGCGCGAGAATCGGTCCGGATCCCTCGCCTCAGGATGACAACTATTCGCCATCGAGCCGGCCCGCGTGCGCGCCGAGGAGATCGCTGCGGGTGATGATCCCTACGACCTTGCGCGGCGCGCTCCGCTCCACCACCACCAGGCGCCCGATCTTCTCCCGCACCATGAGGTCCGCCGCCTCGCGCAGCGACGAGTCGGGGAACGCGATGGCCGGCGGACGGCGCAGCAGCTCGCCGATGCGGGTCGCAGGCGGAACGCCGACGACGTCGCGGCGCGTGACGACGCCGAGGAGGTCGCCGTTCGCATCGACGACCGGGAAGCCTTGATGCGTGGCGACGATCGCCGCCGCCTCGGCGGCCGTCGCATCGGCGCGCAGCGTGACGACGTCCCGCGCGCAGGCGTCGGCCACGTGCAGCGTATCCAGATAGTCCGCCGCGTATTCGGTCGGCACGCGCACGCCGCGCCGCGCGAGCTTCTCGGTCATGATCGTGTTCCGCATCAGCAGCGACGAAACGAGGTAGCCGGCCGTGCATCCTCCGAGCAGCGGTAGAAGGCCGAGCGGCTGGAGCGTGGTCTCGAACGCAAAGACGACCGAGGCGAGCAAGGCGCGCGAGGCGCCGGCGAACATCGCGGCCATCCCGACGAGCGCACAAATGCGCGGATCGATGCCGAAGCCGGGCAACCAACGCGCGAGCAGTTCGCCGAGCGCGATCCCCGCGCCGCCGCCGATCGTGAACAGCGGAGCGAGCGTGCCGCCGCTCGTGCCGCTGCCGAGCGAGATCGCCCACGAGACGAATTTCATCAGGCAGAGGAAGAGCACGGCGGTGCCGACGAGATGGCCGCCGAGCATCGCCTCGATGTTGTCGTAGCCGACGCCGAGCGTGCGCGGCGCGAAGTAGCCGACGATGCCCGACGGCGATGCCGCCGAATGCCGGCCACCACATCCAGTGAATCGGCAGCTTCTCGAACAGATCCTCGACCCAGTAGACGGCACGCGTGACGTAGACCGAAAGCCAGCCGACGATCGCGCCGACGAGCACGTACGTCGCGAGCGCGGCTTCCGTCGGGCGATCGAGCATCGGCATCTGGAACGCGGGCGCGACGCCGGTGAAGAAGATGCGCACGGCGGTCACCGTCGCGCTCGCGAGCGCCACCGGAACGATCGATCGCGGCCGCAGCTCGAACAGCAGCAGTTCGACCGCGAGCAGCACGGCGGACACCGGCGAGCCGAACGTCGCGGCCATGCCGGCCGCGGCGCCGGCAGCGAGCAGCACTTTGCGCTCCGATGTCGTCGTGCGCATGATCTGGCCGAGGACGGAGCCCATCGCGCCGCCGGTGGCGATGATCGGACCCTCGGCGCCGAACGGGCCGCCGGTGCCGATGGAGATCGCGGCAGAGAGCGGCTTCAGGAACGTGATGCGCGGCGGAATCCGGCTCTCGTTCAGCAGCACCTGCTCCATCGCCTCGGGGATGCCGTGTCCACGAATCGCCTTCGATCCCCAACGCGCCATGGCGCCGACGATCAACCCGCCGACGACCGGCACGAAGATCACGGCGAGACCGAGGTGATTGTCCGCGGGCGAGGTGAAGTCGGTGGAGAGGCGGCCGTAGAACGCAAGGTTCGTGACGAAGCCGATGATTCGGACGAGCGCCTGCGCGACGAATCCGGTGACGGCCGCGAGCACGACGGCCCACGCGCAGAGGATGACGACGCGGCGGTCGACGATGGAGCGTTCGATGGGGACGCGCGCGGCGTCGAGGGCGGGAGCGAGGGAGGGGGCGACGGGAACGCCTTCGGTGGTGGCGCCCCGTTCGACTTCGAGATCGTTCATGTCTTCGGTTTTCGTTTTTTCGTCTTCGGCTCGTCTTCGAACAGCATCGGCGTCGTCTCGTGCTCGCCCGCGCCCATCGCGTTGAGGATGCGGGCGAAGGTGTTGGCGAAGCGCCGCCGCTCCGCCGCCGGCAACGAGTCGACGACGTCGAGCAGATGAGCCTGCGGCGCAGGCGGCGCGCCGACCAACGCCGCGCGGCCGGCTTTCGTCAGCGTCAGCACGAGACGCCGCGCATCCTCTTCCGCGCGCCTGCGCTCGATGAGTCCGGCGTCGACGAGCCGTGTGACGACGACGGAGACCGAGCTCTGATCGGTGCGCGTGCGCTCCGACAGCTCGTTGAGCGAGAGCTCCGGCGTCTTCCCCAGCTCGTGCAGGACGAAGAGCTGCGCGGCGGAGAGGCCGACTTCGCTCTGCGCCGCGCGGTCGGAAAGGCGCAGAAGCCGTACGAGACGCCGCACGGAGTCGAGAATGCGTTGGCTGTCGTCGCTCAAGAGAGAGCGATTATATGGGAGACCAAGAGATTGTTCGAAACGTAGGGCCGGCTCTCCAGCCGGCCCCATGAAACAGGGTCGCGGCGGGCGATGCCCGCCGCATCATTCTCGACTGGGCCGGCTGGAGAGCCGGCCCTACGTTTTCCGCCCCACCACGTCGAGCACCGCGGGTGCGATCAGCAGCGAGGCGGGGTTCTCCTGTGCCGCGAGCCACGCGGCGCGGATCTCCGCGGCCAGAGCGGCATTGAGCGGGGGCAATTGAGCGTATTGGTCGAGGACGCCGAGGTAATAGTCGGTGGCCCATTTCCAGACGTCGTCGCCCGGGTGACCGGTCTTGATCTCCGGACGGATTTCCATAATGTCCAATCCGACTTCCAGAAAGTGCCGCGGTAATTCCGCACCAATATTCGCGTGCGCGTCCTGCGTCGCGAAAAATGCGCGATCGGCGGCCTTGAACGCGTCCCAGGCCGGCGGCAACGGCACGAGGGCCATCGTGTCGCGGTAATAGTCCTGGATCGCGATCTTCCCGCCCGGCTTCAATGCGTCTTTCAGTTTGCGCAGGTGCGCCACGGGATCGTGCAGGAAGAGGAAGACCCAGCGCAGAAAGATGAAGTCGTACGTGTTCGAGGGCAGCTCCACGTCGAGCAGCTTCTCCGTCCAGATGCGGCCCGCGCCGAAGCCGTCCTGCTTCGTTTGCGCGACGAGCGAGCGGCTGAACGCCGGCGACTGCTCCACGGCATCGACCGGACCGCTTACGCGGCGGCGCAGCTCCATGTGCATCGAGCCGGCGCCCGGCCCGATCTCCAGCACGCGCCAGCCTTCGCCGACTCCGACCCGATCGAAAAGTGCGTGCGTCACCGGATCCCACAGGCGCGCCTGGCGGCGGAGGCGATCCGTCTCGTGGTCGGAGTCGCCGAGGAGGTACTCGTGTTCGTTGCTCATCAGCGAGAAGAACACGCGTCGCGCCCGGTTCGTTCGGCGTGCGCGTGCTATCCTCGCCGCGCCTCGCCATGACCGAACCGGAAGAGCTCGACGAGCGCGCGATCGCCAGAAAATACGGGCTGCGCGAGCTCGTGTATCCCGACTCCGAGCAGCTCAAAGTCCTCGCCCAATTCCTCTCCAACGCCGTCGAAACGGGCAAGTGCGGGCCGGTCCCGAAGACCGCCGTCATCGCCATGCTCGACTTCCTCCAGGGCACGCTCAACCGCCAGCACATCACGAAGGGCCCGTCGATGGCGCAGGAGGAGTTCGACGTGCTCCAGACGCCGTATTACCTCGCCGCGCGCATCGTGGGAAAGCTGGGGCGGGAGAAGAAGGAAGCGGCGGCGAAGAAGGGGAAGCTGTACCAGACGACGTACATGACGCTCAATCAATGCGTCGATCTGCTGCGCAATCTGCTCGATCCCGGGTGCTATTGGCTGCGCATGAAAGACGTGCCCGAAGGCGTACAGGAAGTGATGGAAGTATTGTGGGATTTCGCAATGCTCTATCCCGACGCGCGCCGCAAGGGCCGTGCAATGTAGAATCCCGCTACATTTTTCATGAGGAAGGCACCCGGAGGACGGATGTCCCGCTATCTCCAGAAGATCTCGCTCAAGCCCTACAGTGACACGGAGATCTGGACGGGATGGGAATTGGAAGGCCGCAGCGGCGAGATCGATGGCCTCGTCCTCGCCGACGGCATGTCCGAAGCGGAGCTCGCGCGTCTCGGCGTCACGGAGTTTCAACGGATCCCCGCCGAATACCTCGACTCCGGAGAGTTCCGCCCCCGGGAGTCCTGAGCCGGCACGGCCGGCTGCGCTCGTTGGCCAAGCCTTCACGACGCTCAGCGTCCTCGTCGCCATGACATCTGACGCCCATCGCAGCCTCGAAGACCACTACCGCAAGCTCGAACGGATGTACCTCGCCGCGCCGATCACGGTCTGGTACGGCGGCATCGGTCTGACCATCAGCGACGGCGCGGCGGAGCTGACCATGGCCGTGCGCGAGGAGTTCTTCCACGCCGCGGGCGCGGTGCACGGATCCATCTACTTCCGCGCGCTCGATGACTCCGCGTTCTTCGCCGCCGCCTCGCGCTCGACCGACACGTTCGTCCTCACCGTCTCGTTCCACCTCAATCTCACTCGCCCGGTGACGAAGGGTACGCTCCTCGCCCGCGGCCGCGTGGTGCACGAGAGCGGCCGCCTGATCGTCGCGGAGTCGGAGCTGGTCGACGGCGAAGGCCGGCTGCTCGCGAAAGGCAGCGGGACGTTCAGCCGCAGCAAAATTCCGCTCACGCCGGAGATCGGTTACCGATGACGAAGGTCTACGATCGCGCGTACTTCGACCGCTGGTATCGCGGACGCCAGCGCGTGCACGCCGAAGGCGAGGTGCGGCGCAAGGTGACACTCGCGCTGGCGACGGCCGAGTACTTCCTCCGCCGTCCCGTGCGCACCGTGCTCGACGTCGGCTGTGGCGAAGCCGCATGGCTCCCCCACCTCCGCGCCCTTCGCCCGCGTATCTCTTACCTCGGCGTCGATCCGTCCGACTACGTCGTGGAGCGCTTCGGCCAGGAGCGCAACATCCGCAAAGGCGCGTTCGGCGGACTCGGCTCGTTGCGCCTCAAGGCCTCGTACGACCTCATCGTCTGTTCCGACGTCTTGCACTATGTGCCTGAAGCCGACATCGGAGGCGGCGTCGAAGAGATCGTGCAGCTGTTGGAGGGCATCGCCTTCCTCGAAGTGCTGACGAAAGAGGACGACATCATGGGCGACCTCGAAGGGCTCATGAAGCGTCCGGCCGCGTGGTATCGCAAGGTCTTCGGCCGCGCGGGCCTGGTGCAGGTCGGCGCGTACAGCTGGGTCGGGCCGACGCTCGAGGACTCGGTCTCCGCGCTCGAGAGGTTCTGATGCAGCCGGAGTTGTTGGCGAAAGACATCCGGGAGTTTTTGGGCGCGTAACACGGACGTGCCGTACTATGGTTGCGTCCAACAGGTCCCGCGTCATGTCCGAAAAAATCAGGTTGTCCCTCGCGATCCTCGCGTCGTCCGCCGCCGGCGCTGCACTGTGGTGGACTCTGCAGAAGCCACAGGTCGTCCTCGCCGGCCCGCCCCGCAAGTTCCACATCCAAACCCGAGTCGTCACGCCGGTCCCCGAGCCGCCCGCCGAGGAGCTGACGCCGCAGCCGACGCTGATCGAGGTCGATACGGCGACGATCAACAAACGCATCGACGCGCTCGCCCGCGAGCTGTCGACGATGTGGACGCGCAATCCGGAAGAGCTGGTGACGGTGATCGACGACGCCTCGCGCAACGATCCCGCCTCTCCCTCGGTCACGCTGTTGCTCGCGATCGCGCACGCGGAGACGAACGGCAAGATCCTCGACGTGTCCGAAGCGGGCGCCGTCGGCCTCGCCCAGGCGACGCCGGTCGCATGCCGCCAGGAGAAGTTCGACGGGCCGATGTTCGTCACGGCCGACTACCTGATCGGCTCCCGCGCCTACATCATGAAAAAGCCTCTCGGCGACGCCGACACCATCGCCTCGCTGGTCGTGGCGAAAGACGACGCGAAGACGCGCAGCCGCGCCAAGCGCCTGCTCGAGTCGGCGAAGACGCTGCGCAGCGAGGGCATCGACGAGTTGCAACTCCTCGCGCCGTATGCGTCGAAGCGCTACTTCGCGAACATCAAAGCCGCCGACGAGCACAACGCCGCGACGCTCAAGCACCTCGGCCATCTCCTCGACAAAGGCTCCCGCGCCGAGCTCCGCACGTTCCGCGACGAGACGCGCAAGGAGTACCGCTCGATGAAGCAGACGCAGCTCGCGGCGTGGAAGCGTTACCAGAAGGACCTCGCCGCCGAACGCGACCGCCGCATCGAGAAGCACTTCAACATGCACGCGACGTACGTGAAGAAGAACATGGCCTACGCCGCCGGCGAATACCTCGGCGAGACGTTCGACGAACGCTTCTCCGCGAAGCAGATGGCGTCTTTCCTCGTGCGCCACCTCGAGCGCAAGGCAAAGGAAGCGCGCAAGCTCGCACGCTCGGAGTCGAAGGTGGAAGAGATGACCGCCGCGCTCTACAACGGCGGCTCCCACAACGTGAAACGAATGCTCGCCGGCCTGATCGGCTCACTCCCGGAAACGGAGCGCTACATGAAGAAGGTGCCGGCGACGAAACGGCGACTGGACTTGGTGATCGAGCCGGTGGTGAAGGAAGCGCGGGTCACACGGTAAGGCGGGCTTTGTCATCCTGAGCCCCGCAGACGGCGAAGGATCTCCCGGCACGTGCGCTGATCGCCCGCATCAGGAGATCCTTCGCCGTCTGCGCGGCTCAGGATGACACCAACAACAGCGCGAAGACGTAAGCGTACGTAGGGCCGGCCCCATAAACAACGTCGCGGCGGGTGTCGCCCGCCGCATCATTGGTCGTCCAAGTGTCATCCTGAACCGCGAAGACGGTGAAGGATCCGTACCTTAAGGCGCAGCTCGAGATCGGTACGGATCTTCGCGCTCTGCGGCGCTCAGGATGACACCAACAACAGCGCGAAGACGTAAGCGTACGTAGGGCCGGCCCCATAAACAACGTCGCGGCGGGTGTCGCCCGCC
>JAFAVZ010000014.1 GCA_019242175.1 Acidobacteriota bacterium | reverse complement strand
GCCGATTCCTGCTGAGAGTGGCCACAACTAGCGCGATCCTGTTCTCGCCCGACGACCTCGGACCGCCCGACGATGTGCAGGGGTGGCTGACGGAGCTAGGCGTCCCACTCGTGCGGCTCCATGACATGGAGACCCTGATGGGGGTCGCCTTGCGGAGCCGTCCGCGCGTCGTCGTGTTCGACATCCGTCGCGATGGCGAGGCCGCGCTGGACGCGCTGCGACATCTGAAAGCGGATTCGTATACGGGCGTCGTGCCGGCGGCGGTCGTATCGGCGGACGACTTCGCGTCGTTCGATGCGGCGTTCAAGGCAGGTGCCGACGAAGTGGTGCACGAGCACCAGGCCGCGGCCGAGAAACGCATTCGCCTCGACGCGATGCTGCGCCGCTCGGATCGCGATCTCTATGTGCATCCCTCGACGCGCCTGCCGGGCGCGGTCGAGATCGAGGGTGAGATCGCCCGCCGGCTCTCACTCGGCGTTCAGTTCGCGGCGTGCTACGCGGACCTCGATCACTTCAAGGAATTCAACGACCGCTACTCGTACTACGAGGGCGATCGCGTCATCAGAATTCTCGCACAGATCCTTCATGACGTCGTGAAGGGGATCTGCTTCGAGGATGGGTTCGTCGGCCACATCGGCGGCGACGATTTCATCTTCATCATCCCGACGAGCTTCGTCGATGCGGTGTGTCAGGAGATCGTGTCGATCTTCGACACGCTCGTGCCCTTCCAGTATTCGGAAGCGGATCAACGCGCCGGTTATTTCTTCGGCAAGGACCGCCGCGGCCAGCTGCATCGCGTGCCGCTGATGACCGTGTCGATCGGCGTCGTCACGAACGAACGGCGGTTCTTCACGCACGCGGCCCAGGTGAGCGCGCTCGCGACGGAGATGAAGAGCTACGCGAAGACTCTGCCCGGCTCCGTGTACTCGATCGATCGGCGCACCGATGCGCCGACGCGCGAGCCGGCGATGGCGACATCACCCAGCGGGACCGCCACGGCAATGGAGGGCGGTACGTGAACGTTTCGTGTCCGGAGTGCCGGTCGGTTTTCCGCGTTGATCCGTCGAAGATTCCGGCCGGCGGCATCCGCGCGCGCTGCTCCGTCTGCGGAGGCGTGATCAGCATCGGCGCCGGCTCCTCGATCGACGACGAGTTCGCGCCCACGGGGACGTCGACGGCGAGTCCCACGCCTGCGTCGACCCCTGCGTCGACCCCTGCGTCGACCTCCGCGTTCACGGCAGCGCCATCACCGAACGACGCGCCGTCACCGATCGCGGCGCCGACCGGCACGTTGACCTCCCCACAGCTTCAGACTGCCGCGAGCGGGCCGTCGCTTCAGGGGTCGCACGGCAGCGACGAGACGGACACGCCAGCCCCGGAAGGCGCAGCGAGCGGACCGTCGCTGCAGGGCTCGCACGGCTCGGACGAGGGCGATGCGCCTACGGCTCCGCAGGGCGCCGCGTCGCTCGCGGATTCGCGGACGGCGATCACGGAGCCGATGTCGATCTCGTCGATGCCGGTCGAGACAGCTCAGCGGCAGCCGCCACGGGAAGGCGCAGGAATGCCTACGGCCGTGCGGAGCGTGTCACCAACGCCGGCGGCCTCGACCTCTGCGCCGCCGCGCCCCACGCGCACGGAGACGCCCCCTGATCGCGCTGCGGCGCCCATCCGCCCTCCGATGGCCCCGACGCCTGCGTCGAGCTCCACGAGCCCCTCCAGCGCCGGCCAGACCCCTTCATCGCCGGCTGGCGCCCCGGGCTCGGGCACTCCGCAGGTCAATCCAGCCGCCCATGCGTTCGGCACCGGAACGGCGCCGCGCCCGGCCGCCGGTAGTCCAGCTCGGCCGTTCATTCCGCCGCAGCGGCCGAGTGGTATGACCGGCGCGCCGCCGGCCGGACAGCCGCCGGTGCGGCCTTCGACCTTTGCGCCGCGGCCGCCGGCGAACGCGCCCGTGCGGTCGTCGATCTCGTCGCGGCCGACGCCTCCGCCAGCCGCGCCGACGCCACCGGGAACGCCTGGTACTCGACAAACCGCTCCGGTCATGCGGCCGTCCCTCGCGGGCGGGTCGCCGCCGACGCCAAGCGCCCCGCCAGCGTCGAGCGCAACGCCGGCATCGACAGCAACACCGGCCGCTACGAGCACGCCGCAGACATCGCGCACCCAATCGGGCACGCCGACCCGCGTGCCCATCAATCCGTTCCTCGCGAACGATCCGAACGCGAAAGCGCGCCGGCTTGCGCGCGCGCTGGTATCGGATCTCGTGACGTACATGCCGCAGAAGCGCGAGGAAGGACTGAAGAACGGGACGTTGAAAGAGCTGTTTCGCGAGGAGATCAAGAAGAGCTACGAGGAGTTCGTCGATCAGGTCGGAAAGGAGTTCGCCGACTCGACGTCGCACTTCCAGGATGCGTTGAACGACATCCTCGCGTCGGGCCAGAAGATTTTCTGATTCAGCCGCGCTATCTTTCGATCCTGACGACAGATCACTCGACGAGCCGTCCGCCCAGCGCGCGACGGCTCGTGTCTTACGTGGCGAACGAATAGGGAGCGACGATGGCCGAAACCGAGCGCGCGAAGCAGCTCAAGCAGTTCGAAGAGCGCCTCGCCGAGCTGCGGAGGTACCTTTGACCTCGATGCCAAGCGCGACACGCTGAGGCGGCTCGAGGAGCGCATGTCCGCTCCGGGCTTCTGGGACAATCAGCAGAATGCCCAGGCGATCGTCCAGCAGGTGAAAGCCGTGAAGGGCTGGGTCGAGCCCTTCGACAGCATCAGTGGGCGGGTGCAGAGCGCACGGGAGCTCGAGGAGATGCTGGCGCTGGAGCCGGACGCCGAGCTCGAAGCGGAGATCGGTCGCGAGATCGGCACGCTGGATGAGCAGATCGAGGCGTTCCGTCTGCGCTCGCTGCTGTCCGGTCCCGACGACTTCCGCGACGCGCAGCTCGAGATCAGCGCCGGAGCCGGCGGCACCGAGGCGCAGGACTGGGCGTCGATGCTGATGCGCATGTACACGCGCTGGGCCGAGCGAAAGGGCTACAGTGTCGAGATTCTCGATCTGAGCGAGGGCGAAGAGGCGGGGATCAAGGGCGCCGTGCTCGAGATCAAGGGGCTGTACGCCTACGGCTTCCTGAAGGCGGAAGCGGGCGTCCACCGCCTCGTGCGCATCTCGCCGTTCGACTCGCAGGCGAGGCGTCACACGAGCTTCGCGTCGGCGTTCGTGTATCCGGTGGTGGACACGGACATCAACATCGAGATCCGCGACGAAGACATCAAAATGGACGTCTTCCGCGCCTCGGGCGCCGGCGGCCAGCACGTGAACAAGACCAGCTCGGCGGTGCGGCTCACGCACATTCCGACGGGCATCGTCGTAGCGTCGCAGCAGGAGCGCTCGCAGCACAAGAACAAGAACACCGCGCTCAAGATGCTGAAGAACCGGCTGTACAACATCGAGCTCGAGAAGCAGGCGCAAAAAAAGGCCGAGATGGACGCCAACAAATCGGATGTGAGCTTTGGCAGTCAGATCCGCAGCTACGTCTTTCAACCGTATACGATGGTGAACGATCACCGCACGGAATTGAAGATTCCTGATGTGCAGAAGGTCATGGACGGCGGGATCGATCCGTTCATCGAAGCCTACCTGAGCGAAGGCTCGTCCAGCGCGGGCAGTGCCGCGTAATGACCGACGACCTGAACTTCGTCCAGCGCGCGCGACGCGAGAAGCTCGACGCCCTGGAGGCGCGCGGCGTCGCGCCGTTCGCGTACTCGTTCGATCGCTCGCATCGTGCCGCGGAGGCGCTGGCGCTGCAGCCGGCGGACAAGCAGGAAGAAGGCGAATCCGTTCGCGTCGCCGGACGCATCGTCGCCTGGCGCGCGCACGGCAAGACGACGTTCGCGCACGTCGCCGATGACAGTGGTCGCATTCAGCTGTACTTCAAGAAGGACCTGCTGGGGGAAGAGAAGTACGGCGTCCTGGATCTCTTCGACATCGGGGACGTGATCGGGGTCGAGGGACCGCTGTTCCGTACGCGAACCGGCGAAGTGACCGTGCGCGCGGCGGACGTCCAGCTGCTGGCGAAGTCGCTGCGCCCGCTGCCGTTCGGCAAGGAAGAAGTGGTGGAAGGCGTCACCGTTCGCCATTCAGGATTCTCTGATCCCGAACAGCGCTATCGCCAGCGCTACGCGGATCTCGCGGTGCATCCCGAGGTGCGCGCGTTGTTCCGCGCGCGCTCGCGGATGACGACGGAGATCCGGCGCGCGCTCGACGAGCTGGGCTACCTGGAAGTCGAGACGCCGGTGCTCCAGCCGCTCTACGGCGGCGCGACGGCACGGCCGTTTTCGACGCACCACAACGCGCTCGACATGCCGCTCTACCTGCGCATCGCCGACGAGCTGTATCTCAAGCGGCTGATCGTGGGCGGTTTCGATCGCGTGTACGAGATCGGTCATGATTTCAGAAACGAAGGCATCGACCGGACGCACAATCCCGAGTTCACGATGCTGGAGTTCTACGAGGCGTTCGCGGACTACACGATCATGATGTCGCGCGTCGAGTCGTTGATCGTTCGTGCCGCCGACGCCGTGCGCGCTGTCTGGTCGCCGCCGGATACGCAAGGCGCGGTCGAGCATGGCAGTGACGGCGTGCCGACCTTCAAGACGCCTTTCCCCCGCGTGGAGTGGGTGCCGTCGCTGAACAAGGCGTTGGGCGCCGACGCGCTGGCGATGGATGAGGCGAGCCTGCGAAACGCCGCACAGCGCATCGGCGTACACAAGGAGGAGACGCTCAGCCGGCCGAAGGTGATGGACGAGATGTTTCAGGCATTGGTCGAATCGAAGCTCGAGGATCCGACGTTCGTCGTGGATTATCCCGTGGAGCTTTCGCCCCTCGCGAAGCCGAAGCGCGGGAATCCGCAGTTAACCGAACGGTTCGAGCTGTTCGCGCGCGGAAAGGAGATGGCGAACGCGTTCAGTGAGCTGAACGACCCGCTCGACCAGCGTCGGCGATTCGAGGCACAGGCTCGCCTGCGCGCG
>JAFAVZ010000400.1 GCA_019242175.1 Acidobacteriota bacterium | reverse complement strand
GTGATGCAGGAGATGCCGAGCACCGGAATCCCCATGTGCGCCATCGCGATCGCCTCGGGTACCGTCGACATACCGACGGCGTCGGCGCCGAGGACGCGGAACGCGCGGATCTCGGCCGGCGTCTCGTACGTCGGGCCGGAGAGCGCGAGGTAGACGCCTTCCTTCAGCTCGAGGCCCTGCTCCTTCGCCACGTCTTTCGCCAGCTGGCGCAGTGAGGCGGGGTAGGTATACGTCATGTCCGGAAAGCGGAGGCCGAGGTCGTCGACGTTGGGACCGCGGAGGGGATTGGTGCCCATCATGTTGATGTGATCGGAGATGAGCATCAGGTCGCCGGCCTGGTACGACGTGTTCACGCCGCCGGCGGCATTCGTCACGACCATCGTCTTGATGCCCATCCGCCCGACGACGCGCGCGAGGAGCATCACGTCGCTCATGTCGTGGCCTTCGTAATAGTGGACGCGGCCGCTGAGGACGACGACCGGCAGCTCGCCGATCTTGCCCAGGATCATGCGGCCGGAGTGGCCGGCGACGCCGGAGGCCTTTGCGCCGGGGATCTCGCCGTACGGAATCTCCGTCTCGACGTCGATGCCCGTGACGACGTTGCCCAGCCCGGAGCCGAGAACGACGGCCACCTTCGGGCTGAGGGAGGTACGGCTGCGGACGGCGGCGACGGCTTTATCGATACTTTCAATCATGGCGGCGCATTGTAAGGCCTGCTCAAATGACGTCGCAGATGTCGCTTCGCGCGGCAAGCGGCCATTACACCGATCACTCTTGCAGGCTTGGCCAACGAACGCAGCGGGCCGTGCCCGCCGAAAATGACGTTCGCTTCGCGCGGCAAGCGGGCATCTGCGCCAATCACTCGTGCAGGCTTGGCCAACGAACGCAGCGGGCCGTGCCCGCCGCCAATCACTCGTGCAGGCTTGGCCAACGAACGCTGCGGGCCGTGCCCGCTCAAAATCGTTGACTGTGGCGGAAGCGTCCGCTATCTAGGTTCGTCGTCCAATCATTCCGGCAGCACGTATTCGAGGAGAAAGCATGGAGCGCTTCTTCGCCCTGATCGGATTCATCCTCATTCTGGCCATCGCCTTTGCGCTGTCGAACAACCGCCGGGCCATCCGCTGGCGCACGGTTTTCTGGGGTCTCGTGCTCCAGATCGTCACCGCCATCTGCGTGCTCAAAGGGCAGTGGATCGCGGAGAACCTGAGCGGCGTCGCGCTGCCGTTGTCGCAGCTGGGCGCGTCGGTGTGCTTCGTCGCGATCACGTTCCTGGCCATCGCTGCCGGGAAGCGGCTGTCGGAGGGCGCGCGCAAGCCGCTCTGGATCGTTTACGCGGTGGCCGCTGCCTACTTCCTGCTCACCTTCAACCTCCTCGCGTACCTGTTCGAGAACCTGAAGCACGTCGTGACGGGCCTCATCAACTACACGGCGTACGGCTCGAAGTTCGTGTTCGGCACGCTCGGTGATCCGACCAATACCTCGATCGGCTTCGTCTTCGCGACGCAGGTCCTGCCGACGATCATCTTCATCGCCTCGATCTTCGCCATCCTCTATTACGTGGGCGTGATGCAGTGGATCGTCCGCGCCTTCGCCAAAGTCATGACCCGTTTCCTCGGCGCGTCCGGCGCGGAGTCGACGTCGGTCGCGGCGTCGATCTTCATGGGCCAGACCGAGGCGCCGCTGACGATCCGGCCTTTCCTGCCGGAGATGACGATGTCCGAGCTGATGACGGTCATGACCGCGGGCATGGCCCACATCTCGGGCGGCATCATGGCCGCGTACGTCCTCGTGGCGAAGGTGGACGTCATCCACCTCCTCACCGCCGTGATCATGACCGCGCCGGGCGCGATCATGATGGCCAAGATCATGGTGCCGGAAGTCGACCAGCCGAAGACTGGCGCCGACGTCGAAGTCGTGGTGCCGAAGCAGGACGTGAACGTGATCGACGCCGCCGGCCGCGGCGCGATCGAAGGTCTGCATCTCTCCCTGAACGTGGCTGCGATGCTCATCGCGTTCGTCGCGCTCGTGTGGCTGGTGAACGGCATCTTCGGCGGCGTCCATGATTGGCTCGCGGCCGCGGTTCCGGCCGTCGGCAAGTACTTCCCAGCCTCCCTCGACGTCCTCCTCGGCTGGATCTTCCGTCCCATCGCCTGGGCCATGGGCGTCTCGTGGAAAGACAGCCTCACCGTCGGCAATCTGCTCGGCACGCGCATGGTGCTCAACGAGTTCGTCGCTTTCGCGAAGCTCGGCGAGCCGGGCATCGGCAGCAGCCTCGACCACCGCAGCTTCGTCATCACGACTTACGCGCTTTGCGGCTTCGCGAACTTCTCGTCGATCGCGATCCAGATCGGCGGCATCGGCTCCCTCGCCCCGACCCGCCGCGGCGACCTCGCCCGCCTCGGCCTCCGCGCAATGATCGCCGGCACACTGGCGAACTTCCTCACGGCGACGATCGCGGGGATGCTGCTGTAGTTACTGGTTGCTCGTTGCTGGTTGCTCGCGCGGCGGCGCCTGATCGCGCCGAGGCGCAAGTAACCAGCAACCAGTAACCAGCAACTAGGCGAGCGTGCGCAGCACGAGAGCCATGTCCTCCGGCATCTTCGCCTCGAACGTCATCGGTTCCCCCGTCCGCGGATGGGGGAACGTGATGCGCCAGGCGTGCAGCGCCTGGCGCTCCAGCGACGCGAGCGCCTTCTGCACCTTCTTGTCCGGGATGCCTCGCCATTGCGGGCCCGAATAAACCGGATCGCCGACGATGGGGTGGCCGAGGTGCTTCATGTGGACGCGGATTTGATGCGTGCGGCCGGTGTGGAGGCGAAGGCGGAGCAGCGACGCGTGGCGTAAGCGTTGGACGACCTCATAGTCGGTGACGGCCTTCCGGCCTCCCGGAATGACGGCCATTCGTTTACGATCGCGGGGGTCGCGGGCGATGGGGGCATCGATTGTGCCTGTCGCATTCGCGGGCGTGCCGTACACGAGCGCGAGGTACTCCTTGCGGACGCGTTCGGTATGCCAGGCCTCGGTGAGAAAGCGGTGTGCGTCGTCGCCTTTCGCGATGAGCATCACCCCGCTGGTGTCCTTGTCGAGTCGGTGGACGATGCCCGGGCGGAGCTCGCCCCCGACGCCGCTGAGGTCACGGATGTGAAACAGGAGGGCGTTGACGAGCGTCCCATCGGCATGACCTGCGGCAGGATGGACGACGAGACCGGGCGGCTTGTCGATGACGACGACGTCGGCGTCTTCATGAAGGATGTGGATGGGGATTTCCTGGGAAGCGATGCCGGAAGGGGTTGGGGCGGGGAGGGCGAGTGTGATGGTCTGTCCGGCGGCGACGCGGTGCGACGCTTTTGCGACCACCTCCGTATCAAGGCGAACATGCCTCTGATCGATCAGGCGGGCGAGAAAGCTTCGGCTGTGGCCGGGAAAAAGCTCACCGAGGGCTCGGTCGATTCGGAGTCCATCGAGATCGGGGCGGACGATCTCGTTGAGCTCGGAAGCCGGGTCGGCAGTCGCATCGAAGGTCATGAAAGTTTGGTATCGGCTCTGGCACTTCGTTTAGAATGCAAACGATTGTGCCTTCACGCAGTCTGAACACACAAATGAATAGGTGTAAAGGGGAGACTATGTTCAATTTCAAGAAGTTCGGAGTGGCCGCGGTCGTCGCGATGATGGGTGCTGCGTCTGCGATGGCCAGCAACTTCCGCGGTGCCGACCAGGTCTACGTTCCGGCGGCAGGTCACCTCGCTGGTGCGTCCGGCACGTTCATCTCCGACGTGTACATCTCGAACTTGACGGACGATCGCGTGACGGTGTCGGTCAATTTCGTGCAGGGCGCGAGCGGCGGGCAGTCGACGTTCAACAACGCCTTCACGCTCGCGCCGCGCGAGCGCCGCGAGTTCGTCGACTTCGTCGGCGTGCAGCTCAACCTCGCCAGCGGTTTCGGTCAGTTGATCTTCAGCGGTTGTAAGGAAAGCACGGACTGCGGTCCGGCCACTCAGGACATCTACGGCTTCAGCCCGAACTTCCGCAACATCAGCGTCGAGAGCCGCATCTACTCGATCCCGGCCGGAACGACGCTCGCGCAGAACCCGCCGACCACCGGCCAGCTCTTCGCCGGCCTTCCGTGGTACAGCTTCATCTCGCAGGACCAGGCCGCCAACGGCCTCGACAAGATCTTCATCACCGGCATCCGCCAGAACGGCGGCGCGGGCACGGCCGGTACCTCCCGCTCCAACATCGGCTTCGCCAACGCCTCGCAGTTCTCCACGACGACGATCGTCGTGAAGCTCTTCAACGGCGCGACCGGCGCCCAGATCGGCAACGAGTTCACGCAGGTCCTCAGCCCGCTCGGCCACGCGCAGGTCAACCTCACCACGATGTTCCCCGGCGTGAACGGCACCAACTTCTACGCCACGGTGGAGCAGCGCAACTCGACCCCGACCGGCGACCAGCCGGACACGTGCAAGCCGAACGGCTGCCCGGCGTTCTTCGCCTACGGCTCGGTCCTCGACAACGCGTCGGGCGACGCCACGACGCTCGAGGCGCAGTACTCCAAGCCGCTCAGCGACAACCAGATCGCCTGCATCTACAACCCGTCCAATGCCTCGTGCAAGAACGTGCAGTCGATCCGCCGCGCCGCGAAGCACATCTTCTGATCGCTCAAGCAATTCGATAATTCCGGAAGGCCGCGCAGCGATGCGCGGCCTTTTCGTTTTTTTGGCGCTTCGTGCACGCCTCTTTCCCGCTTTCCGGCGATGATGGCGGCGTGATGTTGCAGTTTCCCCGCACCCGCCGCGTCCAGCGCATCCATCTCGCCCAGCCGGTGATGGCCCGCCTCGGATCCGCCCACGTCGTCCTCGTCGACATCAGCGTCCTGGGGGCCCGCGTCGAGCATCACACGCCGCTCTCGGCCGGCAACCGGGCCCACCTCTCGTTCTCCTGGGACGAGTCGGAGATCATGGCCGACTGCCGCGTGGTGCGCTCCCGCCTGGAACGCTTCTCCGTCGGCTCCGACGGCCTGACCGTCTATCACTCCGGGCTGGAGTTCGAGAACCTTCCCGGCGACACCCGCAGCCGCCTCAAGGAGATGATCGGCGGCTTCATCAGCCGGGCCCTGGAGGAGCAGAAGCTGAACGCCCGGGGCGTGATCCCGACGCATCTGGAGAAGATGCCGATCTTCCGCCGCGGCGGCCTTCTGACCTCCGACTCGAAAGACGTGAAGGAGATCGTCGGCACGTCCGCCCTTCCCACCGCCCGGGTGATGGCCGACAGCGGCTACGTCTGCTACTCGCTCGTGCACAACTCCTGGAAGAAGAAACGGACCCACGACCCCGGCCAGCCCGCCGACGGCTTCACGATCTCCGCGCTGGAAGACCCCGAACAGTGCTCGCTGCTCTGCGACGCCTACGTGATGTCCGACCCCAGCGGCCGTCGCCTGATCCAGCTGTTCTCGCAGCTGAGCATCGTCGAAGGGGAGGGGATTCCGCCGGGGCGCTTCGAGCCGTAAAGAAAAAACGTAGGGCCGGCTCTCCAGTCGGCCCGATATCGATGCTGGGCCGGCTGGAGAGCCGGCCCTACGTTTTCTTCGATCCGGAGGCGGTGAACGCGTTTTTGTGGTCGGCGATCGCGGCCATGCAGGTGCGTCCGGCGACGGGCAAGAAGCGCGTTTCCTAGCCCTCTCCAACGTCCCCCAAAATCGGGAATCTCCAACGCCTTCAGCAGGTTGTTGCGCTCCGCATCAAGGTGGTACAATTCGACGGCTTTCGAGCAGGACTTATGTCGAAAGCGGCCGATTTCGGCCGCTTTTTTTGTTGGGAAAACGAAACTGAGATGAGCGGGTTACCGGAAAACGTCGAGCAGCAGATCGAGAAGATCGTCGGATCGGAAGGTCTGGAGCTCGTCCATGTCGAGTACAAGCGGCAGGGGAGAGGCTTTCTCCTGCGCGTGGACATCGACAAAGACGGCGGCGTCAACATCGACGACTGCCAGCTGGTCTCGCAGCAGCTCAGCACCTGGCTGGACGTCGAAGACCCGATCCCGGGCGAGTTCGAGCTGCAGGTCTCGTCGCCCGGCCTCGACCGCAAGTTTTATCGCGACTCGGATTACGAGAAGTTCCGCGGGCGGCTGGTCCGGGTCAAGACGGCCAAAGCCATCCGCGGCCTGCACGTCATCGTCGGCAAACTCAACGATTTCGACGGAAAGCGCATCGTCGTCACCGATCCGGTCATGAAGAAAGATCCGGATTACGAGATCGCGCTGGAAGACATCAAGGAAGCGCGTTTGGAAGTGGAGATCTGAACGGATGTTTAACGACAAGGACATCAAGGCGCTGGCGTACGAGAAGTCGATCGACGTCGACCGCGTCTACAAGGCCCTGGAAGACGCCCTCTCGACCGCCGCGCGCAAGTACTACAAGACGCGCGAGCCGCTGGAGGCGGAGATCGACCGCGGCACGGGCAGCATCGTCGTGTGGGTCGTGAAGGAAGTCGTCGAGGACGAGAACCAGATCGAAGACCCGCAGGCGCAGTGGACCCTCGACCAGGCCCGCAAGGCCGATCCGAAGGCCGAGACCGGCGGCACGATCCGCCTCACCTACATCACCAAGGAAGTCGTCGACGTGGTGAAGGATCAGAACACCCAGATCCGCACCTACGAGGCGCAGAAGATCGATCCGGAAGTCGAGCAGGGCGATGAAGTGCACATCCCGCTCACGCAGCAGGCCGGCGACTTCGGCCGCATCGCCGCGCAGTCGGCCAAGCAGGTCCTCTACCAGAAGGTCCGCGAAGCCGAGCGCGAGAAGGTCTACAACGAATTCAAAGACAAGAGCGGCGAGCTGGAGAACGGTTACGTCAAGCGCTTCGAGCGCGGCGACATGATCATCGATCTCAACGGCAAGACCGAGGGGATCATCCCCCGCTCCCAGCAGTCACGCGCCGAGCGTTACTCCCAGGGCGACCGCATCAAGGCCGTCATCGTCGACGTCCACACCCAGCCGAAGGGGCCGCAGGTCGTGCTCTCCCGGACCGATCCGCGCCTCCTCATCAAGCTCTTCGAGATGGAAGTGCCGGAGATCTACGACGGCACCGTCGTCATCAAGGGCGCCGTCCGCGAGCCGGGCGAGCGCGCCAAGATTGCGGTGATGTCGCGCGAGCGTGACGTCGATCCGGTCGGCGCCTGCGTCGGCATGAAGGGTTCGCGCGTCCAGTCCATCATCCGCGAGCTGCGCGGCGAGAAGATCGACATCATTCCCTGGGCCGACGACATCGTCGTCTTTGCCCAGAACTCGCTCGGGCCGGCGAAGATCACCCGCGTCAGCGTCACCTCCGACGACTCCGCTCACCGGCCGCACCTCGACGTCATCGTCGACAACGACCAGCTCTCGCTCGCCATCGGCAAGCGCGGCCTGAACGTCCGCCTCGCGGCGGA
>JAFAVZ010000498.1 GCA_019242175.1 Acidobacteriota bacterium | reverse complement strand
GCGGTTGACGACGAACGCCTTCTTGCCGGCGGCCGGCGCGGTCTCGGTGGTGTAGTAGAAGCCGATGAGCAGGTACGAGCAGAGGCCCACGCCTTCCCAGCCGACGAACATGAAGAGATAGCTGCTCCCGAGGATCAGGATCAGCATCGCGGAGAGGAAGAGGTTCAGGTAGGCGAAGTAGCGCCAGTAGCCTTCCTCGTGGGCCATGTAGCCGGTCGAGTAGAGGTGGATGAGGAAGCCCACCCACGTCACGACCATGAGCATGACGACGGAGAGGGGATCGAGCTGGAAGGCGATGTCGGTGCCGATCCGTTCGCCGCTGCTGAACCAGTTGTAGACGAGGTTGACGTAGCGACCGTGGCTGGGATCAGCCGCGTGGTACTGGACGACGGCGACGGTGCCGAGGATCGCTGCGCCGAGCGAGGCGGCGAGGGCCACGGCCGTCACGAACCCCTTGCCGGCGCGTTTGCCGAACAGCCCGTTCAGCAGGAAGCCCGCGAAGGGAGTGAGGGGGATGAGCCAAAGTAGATTGAGCATGTTCGGGGAACTTCTCTCCTCGCGTCGTACGGCGCGAGGAGAGCTCCCCGAGCCGCGCTAATCGTTTCTGTCTTCGTCCCGCACCCGGTCGAGGTAGTCGTCGGAGGAGGCCGGATCGAGCTCCCACCGCTTGCGATCGCGGTCTCGCTCTTTCTCGCCCACCTTCAACTCCTCGTTGTCCTCGTACCGGATGCCCATCGCGGCGCCGATCTCGTCGACGACGCTCTGGTCCGGAGTCGGCATGCTGCTGACGGCCGACTCGTCGCCCGACATCTGCGCCTGGTTGAAGTCGGCGTCGACGTCTCCGCCGGTGATGATCGGATCGGCCAACGGATCGTGCCGCCGCCGCTCCGCCATCTTCGCCGCTCCCGCCCTCACATCCGGAATCGGCGGCTCGATGTTGTCATCGATGCCGTTGTGATTCCGGTCTTTGCGTTCGTTTTCGTCCCAGTCAATGAGCTTTTCGGTTTTGTCCATCTGCTCAACTCCTTACTGAGCTGAGCTTTTGCGACGTCCGTGCCGGACCGTTTTTCTCGTTCCTAGTTCGTAGTTCCTAGTTCTTAGTCCAAGGAAGGGATCTCTCCTGTCCAAGAAACAACTCCCTTCCTCAGACTACGAACTAAGAACTACGAACTAAGAACTTGTTTCTACCAGTGCATCAAATTCGCTTCGTCCACGTCGATCGTGTTCCGGTGGTGGAAGAGAGCGATGAAGATGGCCAGTCCGATCGCAGCCTCGGCCGCGGCGATGGCCATCACGAAAAACACGAAGATCAGCCCATGCAGGTCGTGGAACTGGCGGGCGTAGGCGATGAAGGTCAGATTCACCGCGTTCACCATCAGCTCGATCGACATGAAGATGGTGATGCCGTTCTTGCGCGTCAGCACCCCGACGACCCCGATCGAGAACAGGAGCGCGCCGAGGATCAGGAACCAGCTGGTCGGAATCATGAACGCGCTCCCTGATTGCTCGGCTGCTGCTGCTGGTTCGCCCGCGCGCTGAGCACCAGCGCGCCGACGATCGCCGCCAGCAGAAGAATCGAGACCATCTCGAACGGGAAGATGTAAGCCTCGAAGAGGCGGATGCCGATCAGCCGCGCGTCCGTATGGAACGGGCTGGCCGGCAGCGCATACGCGGCGTACTTCAGCAGGTAGTAGACGAGTCCGATCACGAACGCGGCGCCGCCGGCGAAGCCGAGGAACTGCTGGACGGGACGCGTGGTCTCTTCCTTCTGATGCTGCAGGTTGAGCAGCATGATCACGAACAGGAACAGAACCATGATCGCACCGGCGTAGACGATGACCTGCAACGCGGCGAGGAACTGCGCGTCGAGCAGGACGTACATCACGGCCAGGGCGAAGAACGACGCGACCAGCGACAGCGCGCCGATCACCGGATTCCGGTGCAGCACGACGACGAGCGCGAAGATCAGCGCCACGGCCGCGAAGAAGAAGAAAACGACGAACTCCATCACAGCCACCCCTTGGCGATGAAGAGCGCCACCACGATCAGATTGAGCAGCCCGGCGGGGAGGAAGACCTTCCAGCCGAGGCGCATGAGGATGTCGTACTTGAGGCGGGGAATCGTCCAGCGCACCCACACGAACACGAAGAGGAGGAACGTCACCTTCACCGTGAACGCGAGCGCAGAGAGGAGGAAGCCGAGGAA
>JAFAVZ010000478.1 GCA_019242175.1 Acidobacteriota bacterium | reverse complement strand
GCTGCGCGCGATGCTCAAGCGCGACGGCGAAACCCACGACATCGTGCTCTCGCGAGGTGGCAAAACGGTGGAGACACGATTCGTGACGCGAAGAATGATGTAAATCTTTCGCGGCCGCGATCACAACCTCCCGCCGGCGGTCGTCTTTTCCCGTAACGGCTGCGAGGCGTTTCGGCGGAGCTGTGCCGGGACGCTGCCGAGCCGGGAGGGTCATGACAGCAGGCACGATTCCAACGACGGCGCGGTTCGCCGCGTCGAGGGAGACGTCTGACGCGAACGAGCTGGCGAAGAGCTCGTTCTTCTCCCTCGCCGGCGTGAGCGTGAAACGCGGTCCGCGCGAGATCCTGCGCGGGCTCTCGACGGAGATCGTCGCCGGCTCCATCACGGCGGTCGTCGGCCGCTCCGGCGTCGGGAAAACGACGCTCCTCTGCCTCCTCAACGGACTGCTCACCCCCGCCTGCGGCGCGATCAGCGTCGCCGGCATCGGCCCGCTCGACGGCGCGGACGCGATCCACAAGCATCGCTGCCGCACCGGTACCGTCTTCCAGGAGCACGCCCTCATCGACCGCCTCACCGCCCTCGACAACGTCCTCCTGGGCCTGGCCGACATGCGCCATCCGTTGTCGCTGCTGCCGTGGCCGAAGCCGATGGTCGTCCGGGCCGCCGAGGCTTTGCGCGATGTCGGGTTGCTCGGGAAGGCGACGACGCGCGTCTCGCAGCTGAGCGGCGGCGAGAGGCAACGCGTCGGCATCGCCCGCGCGCTCGTCCGCAAACCGCATCTCCTCCTCGCCGACGAGCCGTTCGCATCGGTCGACCTGACGCTCGTCCGCCAGCTCAGCCAGGAGCTGATGAGCGCCGTCGATCGCACCGGCCTCACGGTCGTCATCGTCCTCCATCAGATCGAGACCGCGCTGGCCATGGCCGATCGCATCATCGGGCTGGCCAACGGCTGCATCGCCTACGACGGACCCTCGAACGAATTCGACGACCACGCGCAATCGCGCATTTTTGGAGACTGACGAAAATGATTCGACGCACGCTTGTTCTCGCCATCCTCCTCGCGATCGCCATCGGCACGCCCGCCGTCGACGCGACCGGCCAACCGCGCCCCGACCACCTCACGATCGGCCTCCTGCCCGGCGAGTCCGCGCCGGTCGTGATCCGCCTCAACGAGCCGATGCGCGCGTATCTCGAGAAGAAGCTCGGGATTCCGGTGAAGCTCGAAGTCGGCGGCAACTACGCCGCGACAGGCGAGGCACTCCGCTTCGGCCGCCTCGACATTGCCTACCTCGGACCCGTCACGTTCATCATGCAGAGCCGGCACGTGAAGCTCGTGCCGTTCGCGCGGCCGTCGCACGCCGGCGTCGGCCCGACGTTCCAGGCGGTGATCATCGTCCCCGCCGACAGTACGGCGAAGTCGCTGGCCGACCTCAAAGGGCAGGAAGTCGCATTCGGCGATCCCGCCTCGACGTCCGGCACGTGGGTGCCGCAGTACCAGCTCCTCGCCGCGGGACTCGTCGCGAAGAAGGACTACACGCCGCGCGCGCTCGGCGCGCACGACGCCGTGGCCCTCGCCGTGTCCAACCATCGCGTCGCCGCCGGCGGCCTCTCGATGCCGATCTACAACCGCCTGATCAAGGAAGGGAAGCTCGACCCGAAGACGGTGCGCGTCCTGGCGGAGTCGCCGGCGATTCCGGAGTACATGTGGACGTTCCGGGAAGGCCTCTCGCCCGCGTTCCAGGAGGAGATCAAGAACGCGTTCCTGAGCGTGCAGGATCCGGCGGCGCTCGGCGTCTTCCGCGCCGAGGCTTTCGTGCCGGCGCAGAGCTCGGATGTGGACGTCGTGCGCCAGTGGGTCGGCGCGCTCGAAAAAGCAGCCGGCAAATGACGGCCATCCTCCAACCCGCCGCCCCGGAGCTCGTCGCCGTCCTCGGCGAGCGCCGGCGTTCGCGCCGCAGCCGCGCGCTCTGGATCGCGCTCGGCCTGTTTACCGTCGGGCTGAGTCTCTATCTCTCCGACCTGCTGAACTACGTGCGTTACGGCGACGCCGTGCGCACGATCACCACACTCCTCAAAGACGCGTTGCCACCCGATTTCACGCGTTGGCGGCATTGGGGCAAGCCGCTCCGCGACACGCTTTCGATGAGCACCGCCGGGACGGCGATCGCCTGCCTGTTCGCGATGCCGCTCGCCGCGCTCAACTCCGGCGTGACGCGCGTGCCGTGGCTGCGCGGCACGATCGCGATGGTGCTCAACGTATTGCGCTCGATCCCGCTCGTCGTTTGGGGCATCGCGTGCGTCGCGGCGGTCGGCTTCGGGCCGCTGCCCGGCGCGATCGCGCTTGCGGTGCACTCGACCGGGATGCTCGGCAAGTTCTATTCGGAGATCCTGGAGCACGTCGATCCCGCGCCGGGCAACGCCCTCCGCAGCCAGGGCGTCTCGCGTCTCGGCGTCCTCCGCTTCGCCGTGCTGCCCCAGATCCTGCCCCGTGTGATGGACGTCTCGCTCTACCGCTGGGAGCACAACGTGCGCGCCGCGACGCTGATGGGCGTGATCGGCGCGGGCGGCATCGGCCTGGAGATCATGACCGCGTTCCAGCTCTTCGAGTACCGCGAGGCGATCGCGTTGATCCTCGTGCTGCTCGTCGTCGTAACGGTCATCAACTCGATCAGCGGACGCGTCCGGAAGCGCTTCCTGAAACCGACGACGGAGCCGGCCGGTTCGTAAGACAATGCCCGGCGTATGCCCCTCTCCTCGATTGTGACCGTTCCATCAGGTGCCCCTGAAACCGCCGAATTGCCCCTCGTGATCGTGATGCACGGCCGCGGCGCCGACAACCGCGATCTCGCCGACCTCGCGCCGCTCGTCGACGACGGCTACCGTTGGGTCTTCCCGAACGCACCGCGCAGCTTCAGCCCCTATCCCGGCATGTCGTACGGCCGCAGCTGGTTCGACGGCTGGCCACCCGAAGGCGACACGATCCTCGTCGCCCGCCAGATGCTGCTCGAGCTGATCGACGACCTCCTCGAACGCTATCCGACCACGCCGGGGAAAGTGGTCCTCGCCGGCTTCTCCCAGGGTGCGCTGATGGCGTTCGACGTCGGCTACCGAGCTCAGGTGCAGCTGGCCGGCATCGTGGCGATGTCCGGCGCGCTGTTCGAAGACGACCGCGGCGATCTCGATGCACACCGCGACATTCCGGTTTTGGTGATTCACGGTACGGGCGACGAGATGATTCCGGTCAAAGCGGCCCGCCGCGCGCGCTTCGTTCTCGAAGAGCACGGCATCCATCCCGAGTACCACGAGCTGCCGATGGGGCATCATGTTTCCGACGAGTCGATGCGGATCGTGCGAGACTTTCTTCGAAGGAATCTCCGTGGCAGCTCGATTGCTTAGAATGACTTCGCGATGACTACAAATAACCGCCTGATGTTCGCGGCCGCGCTCGCCTCCGCCGCGTTCCTAGCCTCCCCGCCTGCGAACGCCTCGGTCGTCCGCTCCGTCGACTTCGATACCAAGGTCGCCGAGGCGCAGTCGATCGTGCTCGGCAAGGTCACGAAGACAGAGTCTCGCTGGGATCCGAGCCATCGCTGGATCCTGACGTACTCGACCGTTCGGGTCGAAGAATCGCTCAAAGGAAACGGCGGCCAGGAGGTCACGCTCGTAACGCCCGGCGGCCAGGTCGGCAACGTCGGCCAATCGACGGTCGGCATTCCGTCGCTCGAACAGGGCGCCGAGCACGTGCTGTTCGTGAAGCCCTCCCAGGTCGGCCAGACGATCCTCTACTTCGACCAGGGCACGTACGACGTGAAGGACCAGGGCAACGAGAAGGTCATCACGCCGGTCGCCTCGGAAGCCGTTTTCGTCGATTCGCAACGCGGTATGGCCGTGGCCGCCGAGGAGCCGCGGACGCTTTCGCAGTTCCGGTCGGAAGTGCGCCGCGCGGAGAAGAACGCGCTACAGCGCATGGAGCTGGTGCGCGAACGCCAGCGTCAGGAAGCGGAGTCGGCGTCGATCAGCTCGATCATCCTTCGGAACAAACTGCTGATCAGCCTCGCGCTGGTCGGCATCGCGCTCGCCACCTGGCGCTTCTTCAAGCGGTGAGCTCCCTGTCATCCTGAGCCGCGCAGACGGCGAAGGATCTCCTCGCAAGCGGGGAGATCTTTCGCTTCGCTCAGGATGACAAGCCTCACCGTTTCTTCGCCACGCCCGTCCGCACCGCATCCTCGAGAATCGGCACCATCTTTCGTTCGATCTCCGCCTCCAGCGCGTCGCGGCGTTGATCGATGCGGTCTTCCTCTTTTTCCAACACGCGCATCTTCGCCTCGATCTCGTCCAGCTGGCGGCGCAGCTCCGCGAGACGAGCGTTGTCGGCGCGATCTTCGCGATCGGCGATCCGGTCGTGCTCCTTCTCGATCGGCCGCTCCTGCCTTTCGAGCGTCCTGATGCCTTCCCGGATGCGGTCGTACTCCGGGTCGGACATCCGGTACGGCTCCCACAGACGTTCGATCGAGTCGAGCGTCGCCCGGTCGCGGATCACGTACTCCGCGCGTCGCAGGCGGAACCAGAGGAAGTTCGTCCCGAGCTCGTCGCGCACGGCCAGCGCGCGATCGAGGTCGGTGTTCGAGCTCACGATGTTGTTGCGGTTCCCGTGCACCCAAACGTAGGTCATCGGCTTGTCGGACAGCAGCGAGAGAAGAACGAGAAGCGCGAACGTTCGCATGGCTCGTTGGACGCGGTCCCGCGGGAGCGGTTAGCCCTGTTCTTCGATCCCGCGAGCCGTCAGCTGCTTCCGCAGCCAGCCGTCGGCTTCCTCGCGGTTGATGATGTCCTTCAGCTTGAGCTTCCGCTCGCCCAGAACCAGCAGGTTCTTCTCGAAGCGAAACATCCTCACGCCCGTCAACGGCACCCGTGATTTCCAGAAAGGGCGGGTGCGCATCTCCAGCCCCTCGTCGTCGATCTTCAAGTAGCGCCGGCGGTTGATCTGGATCTCGAAAATGCCGAAGAAAAGGAGGACGAGCGGCTGGACGAAGATCAGGACGTAGTAGATCTTGTGATGCCTCACGTGGAGCTGGGCGAAGGCCTCGACGAACATCATCACGGCGCCGGCGATCTCCAGCCATCCGACGCGGCTGTGCGTCTTGCGCACGCGTTCCCGGATCGCCGTCGCGATGAGGAGCGCGCCGGCGGCGACCTCGAAGTACGCCAGCACGCCGCCGTGGCCGAGGTGATCCCAGCCGTTCACGATGAGGAGAAGCGCGGCGAACATGTGTTGGAAGGCCTGCACCCTCTTCACGCGCTCGGCGGAGCGGCTCCGAATGTACAAAGTCTCCACGGGCATGGGGCGGCGATTGTAGCGGTTCGGCATCGCTCTTGATCTGTCCGTCTGCATGGCGGACAAACAAGCGGCCCTCGACCGCGCCCTCGACGACCACGAAGACCTGCTCCTCGTCTATCAACCGATCCACGACGCAAAAACGCGAGAAATCGTCGCCGCGGAAGCATTGCTCCGGCAGCGGCGCGAATCAGGAGAGATTCGGGAGGCGGCGATCATCACCGCTGCGGCCGAGGACGGTTCGCGCGAGGAGCTGTTCGCGCTCGACTCGATCGTCGTGACGAAGGCGTTCCAGGATGCGAAGCGCTGGCAGGATCGTGCACCCAACGTGCGGATGCACATCAATCTCTCCCCGCGCGAGTTTCAGGAAGGCAACGTCCTCACGCGTCTGACGTCGCTCGTTTCCGGCTGCGGCATCGACACGAAGCGCGTCGCGATCGAGATCACCGAGACGAGCTACATCGAGCATCCCGACCGCACGATGCACATCCTCGAGGAGCTGAAGAAGCTCGGCATCCAGCTCTGGCTCGACGACTTCGGCACCGGCCACTCGACGCTCACCCATCTGCAAAAGTTCCCCATCGACGGGATCAAGATTCCGGGCACGTTCGTAGCCTGCATCGAAGAGAACAAACGCTGCCGGGCGATCACGAAGGCGCTCATCAACGTCGCGCACGAGATCGGGGCGAAAGTGATCGCCGAGGGGGTGGAGGGGGAGAAGCAACGAGAGTCGCTGATCCGTTGGGGCTGCGACTCGATCCAGGGCTTCCTCTTCAGCAAGCCGATGACGCTCGACCGCCTGGAGACGACGTTGAGGTGAAATGGTTGCTGGTTGCTGGTTGCTGGTTACTTGCGCTTCGAAGCGTTCCAGGCGCTGCTGCGCGAGCAACTAGTAACCAGCAACCAGTAACCACTTCACTGGTTGCTGGTTGCTTGCGCCTCGGAGCGTTCCAGGCGCTGCTGCGCGAGCAACTAGTAACCAGCAACCAGTAACCATTCACTGGTTACTGGTTGCTTGCGTCTCGAAGCGTTCCAGGCGCTGCTGCGCGAGCAACTAGTAACCAGCAACCAGTAACCACTTCACTGGTTACTCGTTGCTTGCGTCTCGAAGCGTTCCAGGCGTTGCTGCGCGAGCAACTAGTAACCAGCAACCAGTAACCACTTCACTGGTTGGTTGCTTGCGCCTCGAAGCGTTCCAGGCGCTGCTGCGCGAGCAACTAGTAACCAGCAACCAGTAACCACTTCACTGGTTGCTGGTGCTTGCGCCTCGAAGCGTTCCAGGCGCTGCTGCGCCAGCAACTAGTAACCAGCAACCAGTAACCACTTCACGCGACGTTCTCCAGCTTCTTGCCCTCTTCCGGACAGTAGAAGTCGCGGCGCCGTTCGAGGTCTTTGATGACGTTGCGTTTGAACTCGTCCGGGCCACCCTGCGCCATCAGCTCGGCGATGTAGTCCTCGACGACGACGATCTCCAGCCGCATGCGCACGGTCTTGAAGACGCGGGGCATGCCGCCCGGATGCTGCACGTGATGCAGGCCGCCGCTGTACGCGATCAGCATGCGTCCCTCTTTGACGGCGAGAAGGATGTCGGCGATGCCGCCGCGCACGGTCATCGGGTTCCCCTGCAAATCCAGCCCGGTATCCCGTTTCATCCGCCCCTCGGGCAGGATGATCACCATCGACTCCGGATCGATCTTGTTCAGGACGGCAAACCAGGTGTGGTCCCGCTCCCGAGTGATGGCGATGACGTGATGCGCGACGAACTTGAACAGGAGTCCGACCAAGGGACGGCCGGTCGTCTTATTCGCCGCCGGAACGACGCCGTGCGCCGCGACGCGCCAGATGAAATGGTTGGGCACGCCGCCGAGAAAGACCGGCTCGAAGAGGCTGGTGTGGTTGAGGAAGGCGACGAGGCGATGACGCCGCCAGGGATTCTTCGGCACGTTCCCGACCCAGGCGAAGTCGTGTCGATAGAAGATCTTGCTCAGATACTTGAGCGTGATGAGTGTGCTGAAGACGAGGAGCGTTCGAAGCAGACCCACGGCGCGAGAGGGTAGCACGGGCCGAGCCCGTTCGCGCCGCCCTAACCGCCGAGCTGCTTCTCGAACCGCTTGGCGAACGCCGGTCCCTTCCCCTCGTCTTCGTGTTTGAAGAAGACGTACGCCGACTCCCACGGCTGGCATTCGATGCGCTTGGCCCAGCCGCCGAGCTGGTCGTCCGAGTACTCCGTCCGGCGGAGACGCATGTAGCCCCAGCTGGCGGTCGGGATCACGAGACTCTCCGGGTCGGAGACTTCATCCGTGTCGGAAAGGCACATGGCGACATCGCGTTCCCGCAACGCATCGTAGATTTCGTCGTGGAGCCACGACTCGTGGCGGAACTCGAAGCCGACTTTTCCTTCCTTCGGCAGGATGCGAAGGAACTCGCGCAACCGTTCGGCGTCGCGACGAAAGTACGGCGGTAGCTGAAACAAAACCGGCCCGAGCTTCGGCCCCAGCGCCTCGGCCGCCTCGTACAAGCGCTGCACTTCCTCCGAGGCGTCGGCGAGCTTCTTCTGATGAGTGATGCGCTGCGGCGCCTTGAGGACGAACGTGAAGCCGTCCGGCACCTCCGTCGCCCACTTGGCCAGCGTCTTCGGGTCGGGCATCCGGTAGAAGGTGTTGTTGATCTCCACGGAGGAGAACTCCCCCGCGTAGAACGTCAGCATCTTCGCCGCCGGAAGATCCGCCGGGTAGAACGTGCCTTTCCACTCTTTGTAGCTATAGCCGCTCGTGCCGATGTGGATGTCCATGCGCCGGGCATTATCGCGCAACGCATGCAGGGCCCGGCCAAGGCCAGTACGGTGTCATTCTGAGCCGCGAAGACGGCGAAGAATCTCCCGATGCAGGCGACACGCGCTCGTGCCGGGAGATCCTTCACGCTCTTCGGCGTTCAGGATGACACCGAACGTCCCTCCATCACACGCCGATCAGGCCGTTGCGGATGCCGTAGCGATAGAGGCCGAGGTTGTCGTCGACGCTGAGCTTGCGCATGAGGCGGGAGCGGTGGGTGGTGACGGTTTTGACGCTGATGTCGAGCTTCGCCGCGATCTCCTTGAGGCGCTTGCCGGAGAGGAGCATGGTGAAGACTTCGGTCTCGCGGGGAGAGAGGCGATCGTGGAGGAGCTCGCCGGCGCCGTTCAGCGCGTTATCGAGGACCTGGAGGGCCTGCCGTTTCCAGCGCTCGAGCTGGTCGGGAGTCATGCCTGGCTGGAGAGATTGGATGGACGTTCTTAGCTCGATCATGGTGTTCACTCGAGCCGGATGGTAGGGGCTCGCCTATCAGCATCCGCTTACTTGGACGAATCTGTAGGACTGGGGCTACAGGGGTTATGTAGGGGCGGGCTTCAGCCCGTCCGGAACTGCAGTGTTCGGAGGCGAAGGGACCGGCTGAAGCCCGCCTCTACATTCACATCCCCGCGACGATCTGCTGGTTATTCGTCGCCGGGTGGTCTGCGCTCTCGCCCTTCGCCGTGCCGAAGCCGCTGTTTTTCGCCACGTCGTCCATCACCCCGACGGAGATCGCATCCGTGTCTTTTGTTCGTCGTCACGGCGATCTTCACCGTCAGCTGTTTGCGCCGCGGCAGCGACTCCGCCGGGAAGCAGATCGGGAGCTCCTGCTTCGTCACCTTCGACGTCGTGCCATCGCGGCGGAAGAACGCGGCGTACACGGAGATCTTGCCCGTCAGGTCGGTCCCTTCCGGCACGAGCGTCAGCGACGCGGTCGGGATCTTGATGTCGAGCGGCACGGTCACGTCCTCCCCTGCCGCCGGCGTTCACGGTCGCGGGTGCGCAGGGAGGAGAGGAGGAGAATGCGCGCCCGGGACATGCCCGCTATTCTGCCGCTTGCTTGTTCCCCGCGCGCAGCTCGATGCGACCGTCTCGGACACGAACCTGAAAACAACGCGCCGGGAACGTGCTCGGTCCGTTCACGACGCTGCCGTCGTCCAGCGCGAACTCCGAGCCGTGCCACGGACACTGGATCGCGCCGTCGACGAGCTTCCCTTCCGACAGAGGTCCGCCGAGATGCGGGCAGGTGTCGGTGAGCGCGACGATGCGGTCGCCGCGTTTGACGAGCACGATCGCAACGCCGTCCGCTTCGACGCGCGTCGGCTTCTCGTCCGGCAGATCGGCGGCGTTCATCACTGCCGTGAATTCTTCCGGTTTCTCCGCATCGGCCGTCGCGGTGTGATCGACGCCGATCTGTTCGTTGAAGACGAGATGACCGCCCAGGTAGGCCGAGGCTCCGGCGATGGCGTAGCCGAGCATGGAGAGAGCGACGCCGGTATCACGATTTCCGTTCCGCCGCGCAATCAGCGACCCGGCGTAGAGTCCGGTCGCGGCGAGGTTGAGGATGCCGTGGACGAGGCCGATCTTGCGTCCGCGGCCGTACGTGTCCGACCAGTCCGTGGCGCCGGTGACCGCCGCGCCCACCGCGCCGGCGAGGCCGATGGCGATCGAGATGTCCGCCGCGTCGCCGACATCTTCGTTGCCGGTCATCCCTGCGACGCCGTCGAGCGCGAGCGCAACGCTCCACGCGCCGACCGGGATGTCGGTGATGACCGGATGCAACGGATGGCCGAGCCAGGTTCCGTGCAGCAGATTCTTCAGCTCGCGCGGGAGGATGTCGTGAATGACTTTCGCGACCGGCTCCGCCGCTTCGTCGAGCCATTCCTGTTCGTCGATCAGGTTCGCAATGCCTTGCTGTTCCATGGGCCGACGTATCGGCAAGTTGCGTTCCTGCCGGCACGCACCTCACACCTGTGACGATTTCGTATCGGGAGCCGGCCGTACACTCTTTCGCATGCGCCGAATCCTGCTGGTCGCCGCGCTCTTCGCGCTCGCTCTTCCTGCATTTGCCGGCACTTCCTTCGTCTTCGAGTGTCACAACCAGGGAAGCGTCCCCTACTCGTTTCAAGGCAAGGCGTGGATCGAGGGCCCGCACGCGCGGTACGACGTGATCGAAGGCAGCCATCCGCTGTTCAATCCGAAGATGTCGATCGTGTCGCGCGAACGCGGCGCGTTCCTGATGATCATCGACCATCGCCAGCGCACGTACTTCATGCGCAGCACCGACCTGATGACCGGCCAGCTCGCGCTTTGGAAAGGGCCGGGGACGTCGAAGGCGTCGAAGCACACCGTGACCGCGTCGAGCAGCGACGAGACGGCGAAGCTCGCCGGGCGGGACACGAAGAAGGCGTCGGTGCACGTCGCCTACAACATGGCGATGGAGCTCGAAGGAGAGAAGCTGAAGGGACGCGTCGACGCCGATGCCTCGTTCTGGATGATGCCCGGCGCTTTGGAAGCGATCCCCTACGGTCTCCACTTCGCGCTGAAAACCGGCTTCCCGCCGATCGATGCGGACATCGCGAAGGCGCTGGCCGGCAAAGGCGTCCCTCTACGCGAGGTAGTGACCATTTCCCGGACGATCGAAGGCGGACCCGCCATCACGGAGACGTTCAAGCTCGACGTTTCGGACGTGAAAGAGGAGCCGGTGCCGGGCTCGATGTTCAACGCGCCTGAGGGTTACGAGTACCGCGAGCCTTCGTTCGGATTCGGCGCGCAGTGAGCCATCAGTCGCGGGACATCGTCTCCGCGACCTTCTCCGCCAGCTCCACCGCCGCGCGTTGATGCTCGGCGGTGTAAAAATTCGGCTCTTCCTTGTCCAACGCCAGCATGCCGACGAGGCGGCCCTGGTAAAGCAACGGGACGCCGAGCCAGGAGCGGATGCCGACGCCGACGTGGAGCCCGCGGCGGAACGCGCGGTACTGCTCGGTGTCGCTCACGATGAGCGGGCGGCGGCGATGGACGACCTCACCGTTGGGCGTGTCGACGGCATCGACGTCGAAGCTTTCGCCGAGGATGACGTCGAGGTCGGCGAAGCCCACGCCGCCGACGATCACGAGCCGGCTGCCGCGCAGCTGCTGCACCGACGCGCTGTCGTACGGCACGACCTGCCGAAGCTCGACCAACACCTGCTGCATCGTCTCCGCCAATGCCTCTCCCCGCTGAAGGCCGGCGATTGTAACGCTACCGCTGGTGCTTGTTACACCAGTAGGTCGTCCGCCCGAAGACGGTCGCGCGCCGGAACGTGCCGCCGCATTTCGGGCACCGCTCCCCTTCTTCGCGACGATCGAAGATCCAGTTCCGCCGCGGCTTGCCGTCGATCATGGTGCTGAGGATGCGGCGCATCGTGACGAAGAGCGCCTTGACCTCGTCGTCGGACAGCTTCTCCGCCGAACGCCGCGGTTGAATCCCGGTCTGGTAGAGCAACTCGTCGACGTAGAGATTGCCGAGCCCGGCGACGAGCTCCTGCGACATCAACAAGGCCTTGATCGCCCCCTTGCGCTTGCCGATCGCCTTACGGAAGTCGCGCAAGGTGAACGTCGGATCGAGCGGATCGCGCCCGAGGCCTTGGCGCTCGATGTAGGCATCCGGATCGTCGACGAGATCGACGACGCCAAACAGCCGCATGTCCTCGAACGCCAGCTTCGCGCCGTCGTCGAAGTGAAAGACGACCTTGGAGAACCGCGGCCCCTCCCCCTCGCGGTAGTACGAAAGGTCGCCCGTCATGCCGAAGTGCAACCGGAGCCACCCATCGCCAAAGTCGGCAAAGAGATGTTTCCCGTGCCTGCGCACGCTCGTGAAAGCCCGCCCCTCGATCCGCGATTGCAACTCGCCCGGACGGACGTCGCCCAGGATGCGCGCATCGCGGATCTCGACCTTCGCGACACGCTGCTGCAACGCATGCGCGGCGAAGTAACGGGTGAAGGCTTCGACCTCGGGGAGCTCGGGCATGGATGGGGATGCTATCGAATCTGGCGTGCGGGCGTCTCGCCCGCTGCCGCCGGACGTCCTCGTCCGGCGGAACCGACACTCTCGTCTGGGCGAAACCGGACACTCTCGTCCGGCGAAACCGGACGTCCTCGTCCGGCGAAACCGGACGTCCTCGTCTGGCGAAACCGGACACTCTCGTCCGGGGGAACCGGACGTCCTCGTCTGGGCGAAACCGGACACTCTCGTCCGGCGGAACCGGACACTCTCGTCCGGCGGAACCGCAACTCTCGAAGATTACCCGCGGCACGAGACGTGCCGCGGGCCGCGGGCGGGACGCCCGCTCACCGCTTCTTCATCGCGATCCAACCGTCGATCCGTTCCTCGAGCACGTCCATCGGCAGGGCGCCGGCGCCGAGCACCTCGTCGTGGAACTCGCGGACGTCGAAGCGGTCGCCGAGGGCGGCGCGGGCGCGTTCGCGCAGCTCGAGAATCTTCAGCTGACCGACCTTGTAGCCGAGGGCCTGGCCGGGCCACACGATGTAGCGGTCGGTCTCGCTCTGCACGTCGACCTCGTCGATCGCGGAGTGGTCGTGGAAGAACTGCACGACCTGTTCGCGCGTCCAGTGCTTTGCGTGCAGGCCGGAGTCGACCACGAGGCGGATCGCGCGGAGCATCTCGTCCGTCAGGCGGCCGAAGTCGGAGTACGGATCCTGGTAGAAACCGACTTCCTTGCCGAGGCGCTCGGAGTAGAGGGCCCAGCCTTCGACGTACGCCGTGTAGTTGCTCTGGCGGCGAAACTCGGGCACGCCGGTCAGCTCCTGCGTGATCGACACCTGCATGTGATGGCCGGGCACGCCTTCGTGGTACGCCGTCGACTCCATCGTGATGGTCTTCCGCGACTGCGGATCGCCCGTGTTCACGTTCACGCGGCCCGGCCGCGAGCCGTCGAGCGCGCCGTCGTTGTAGTCGGCCGCGGCGGCGGACGCCTCACGGAACGTCTCCATCGCCACCACTTCCAGCTTTGCCTTCGGCAGACGGCCGAAGAGCTCCGGCAGCTTCGCGTACATCTGATTGGTGAACTTGCGGTACGTGTCCACGATCTGCTCGCGCGACTTCGCGCGCAGGTCGGGATTCTGATCGACGGCCTTGTTGAACGACGGCAGGTCGTTGAAGCCGAGCTTCTTCGCGATCTGCAGCATCTCGCCCTCGATGCGCGTCACTTCGCGCAGGCCGAGCTGATGGATCTCATCCGCGGTCATGTTCGTCGTCGTCGAACGGCGGATGCGGCGCTGGTAGCGCTTCACGCCGTTCGGCAGCGACCACATCCCGACTTCCGTCCGCCCCGCCGGCGCGTACTCTTCGCGCACGAACTTCGCGAACTTCGCGTACGCCGGCAGGATCGACGTTTTGACCGCCGCCAGATAGTCGGTGCGGATGCGCGCGCGGTCGGCTTCGGAGATCGAGTCGGGGAACTTCGTCAGCGGCAGCGCGAACGGCGACTTCTCCGCCTCCTGATCCGCCATCTCCTGCGCCTGCGTCGCGACCTTCCCCAGCAGGAACTTCGGCGGCATCAGCTTGTCGCTCATGCCCTTGCGCATCACCGCGATCGTCTGGGTCATCGCGCGCGGGAACTGCTTCATCCGCGCGATGTAATCGTCGTAGTCCTTCACCGTCACGAACTGGAGGTAGGACGGGAACTGGGCCGCGAACAGATGGATGCCGCCCATCTGGTTGACCGGCATCTCCCACTCGCGCGACGTGTAGTCGTCGAGGCTTTCCTTCAGATCGCGGATCATCAGCTCCCGGCTGAGCTTTTCCTGCTCGGAGAAGCCGGTCGCGTCGATGGCCTGGAAGCGCGTGAGGAACTTCTTCGTCGCCGCCACGTCCGCGAGGCGCGCGGCGTCCGAGTTGTCGCTGAGCTGGTCGTTGTAGCGCTTGTCGCCGAGCATCGACGCGAACTCGGGGTTGGTGCGCAGCACGTACTCCCACTGTTCGGTGAGCAGATCGTTGAGCGCTTTGCGGCGCTTGTCGAGATCCGAGGCGGAGAGCTCGGCGGCGGATGCGGTGACGGTGAAGAGGATGAGGAGCGCGGCGGAGACGAGCGTCTTCATGGCGCGCGCATTATCCACCGATGGATGCGTTCTGCGCGCCGCTGATCACGACGAGTCGCCGGAACGCTCCATGATGTTTCTGCGGCAGCGGCTCGCGCACGGTGCAGAAGACCGCGGCGTCGTTGCTCCGGACGCCCACCGTCGCGACGGGAAGGCGCAGCGACGCGAACTCGATCGGGCCGGTGATGACTTCGGGCTTCTGCTTGGCGACCGCGCGTTTCACGGGCTCTTTCTTCACCGGCGCGGCGACGACGTCGTTCGCGCGGAAGGTGCTCTGGGTGAGAACGACCGCGCGGTGGACGGCGAACACGTGACTCCACGCCATCCGGGTGACCCGCGCGCGGGTGCGTTCGAGGAGCCCGCAGCCGGCGACGAGGATCATCAGGATCAGCAGCAACGCGATGCGGTTCGTTCTCGCCATGACCGGCTCCTTTCAGTCATCTAAGACGCACCGGACGGGAAAAAGTTGGCAGAACCCGTTCTTACTTCTCAGTTCTTAGTTCGTAGTTCTTAGTTCGTAGTCCAAGGAAGGGAGTGGTTCTTGGACAGGAGAGAACCTTTCCTTGGACTAAGAACTAAGAACTGAGAACTGAGAACTAAGAACTGAAACTAAGAACTGATTTTCACGAACTGAGAACTAATCGCCTCAGCATCCAATGCGTCACGATCGCCATCAGCGGCTCGAGCTCGAAAGGCGCGAGGAGCATCCCGAGCGCGCCGGGCAGCAGCGGCGACTCCCGCGCCACCACCAGTTCCTCGGACGCTGCGGTCAGGAGAAGCTTCGGCCGCGGCAACTGCTCCAGCCCCTCGGCGATCGCGTCGGCGAGATGCCAGTCCGCGACCACGAGCGCGTGCGACGCCGCGTGCTTCGTCGACATCACGCTCAGCACATCCGCCGCCGAATCGCACTCGATCCCGAAAGCCTCGGCCATCGCGGAGTACAGCCCGCACAGCGCCGCGTCGCGTTCGATGACGAGCAGGCGCACCTCCCGCCCGCCGCGCATCTTCGCCGTCTGCATCGCGTCGGCGATCGCGTCGCGTTGCTGGCCGAGGAGCGCGACGAGACGGTCGTCCGCCGTCTTCGGCCCGGCGGGCCGGAGAGAGAGCGCGATCGCGCGTTCGAGCTGCGTCCGCAGCCGCGCCACATGCGCTGCGTGGATCGACACGGATGGGAAGACGACCGAAAACCGACTGGATTGCCCGAATTCTAACGGCTCCCGGCGCGATCCATGGCCACCTCCGGTTACACTTCGACCTCATGCCCCATACCGCGCTCGTCGTCGAAGACGATCCGGCCATCCGTCGGTTGGTCGGCAAGCTCCTCGCCCGCAACGGAATCGAATACGACACGGCGCCGGACGGACGCCAGGCGGTCGAGAAGCTCCGCGCGAACCGCTACAGCGTCGTGGTCCTCGATCTCATGGTTCCGGAAACGAACGGATTCGAAGTGATCGAGATCATCAAGAAGGAGCGGATGAACGTCCCGGTCGCCGTCGTCTCCGCCGTTTCGCAACAGGCGCTGACGAATCTCGACCTCGACATCGTGAAGCTCGTGATCTCCAAGCCGTTCGACGTCGACGAGTTCACGAAGGGCATCCTCGAGATCTGCGCCGACCACTCACTCCCATCCGAGCTCGGGAGCGTGGCGGTAAACCGCGTAGCCGAGCAGATGGGCGACGTAGAACAGCACCCAGAGCGAGAGCCCGTTCGCGACGATCCGGCCGAGGAGCGGGACGCCGGCGACGGGCGCGGCTAGCAGCATGACGATCGCCGTCGCCGCGAACCAGGCGCCGACGACGATGAAGTAGTCGCTGCCGATGCGGCGCACGACGCGCAGCACGTACGCGGGCCGGAGCGAGTCGAGCACGCTGTCCCACACGGCGACCGTCGCCAAACACGCCGGGTAGTAGACCGCCGCCAGCGCCACCGCGGCGAGCAGGCCGAGAACCACGACGGCGGGCGAGATCGTCTTCTCCTCGATGCCCACGAGGATCGCCAGCGCGATCAGCCCCGACGGCAACAGCGCCAGCACCGACGTCGCGATCACACGGCCGTACGTCTGGACCATCTCCACCGGCCTCGCCGTATCGATCAGCGGCATCCGCGTTTTCCCCTCGGCCGAGCTCCGGATGATCTGCACCATCATGAACGTCGAGGCGAGCCGGCCGATGATGCTGAAGCCGGGGATCACGCTGAGCACCGCCAACGCGATGAGGACGATCGACTGGCCGCCGAGGACCGGATAGAGCAGGCCGTTGACGAGGCGCTGCCGCATCGGAAGAACGACGCGCGGCGGCTTCGGCGGAACGAGCGGATTCGTGTACGCGTGCGCGCCGGTCGCGGCCAGCTCCAAATAGCGATGAAACTCCGGGAAGTCGACGACGCGCCGCCATTCTTCGCTCTCCGCGAGGGCGAGATCGGAGTCGGCCGTGAGCTCGCCGGCGCGGATCGCATTGCGCACGCCGAACCGGTCGAGCTCCTCGGTGTCGCCGCCGTAAAGCACGCGTTTGTAACGAGTCTCCGGCACTCCGCCGGCGGTCATTTCACCGCCACGGCCCGCGCCTGTTTGACGTCTGTGTGTCCCTTGAACGCCTTCTCGATCGCATCCTGCAGCAGCGTGCGCATGCCTTCGTCCATGGCCAGCTTGCGCAACTCGTCGATGGGCGCGCGGCGCTGCACGGCTCTCTTGATCTCGTCCGTTCCGACGAGCAACTCGTGCACGCCCATGCGCCCTTTGTAGCCGCTGTTGTTGCACGCCGTGCAGCCTTTCGGCTTGTAGAGCACGAGGTCGGGCGAGTACGTGATGCCGGTCGAGGACCAATAGTCGTAGCCGTAAGCCTCGATGATCTCCTCGAACTCCTCGGGCGTCGGGGAGTACGCCTCCTTGCACTTCGCGCAGAGCACGCGGATGAGGCGCTGGGCGAGGATGCCGAGGAGGGCGTCGGCGAAGTTGAACGGATCGATCTCCATGTCCAGGAGACGGGTGATCGTTTCCGGCGCGGAGTTCGTGTGCAGCGTGGAGAACACGAGGTGGCCGGTCAGCGACGCCTCGATGCCGATCGCCGCGGTCTCGTGATCGCGCATTTCGCCGACCATGATCACGTCCGGATCGGCGCGCAGGAACGAGCGCATCGCGGCCGCGAACGTGAAGTCGATCTTCGGCTGCACCTGCACCTGCCGCAATCCCTTCTGCGTGATTTCCACCGGGTCTTCCGCGGTCCAGATCTTCATGTCCTCGGTGTTGATGAATCCGAGCGCGGAGTGCAGCGTCGTCGTCTTGCCCGAGCCGGTCGGGCCGACGACGAGGCAGATACCGTACGGTTTCTGGAGGATTTCCTTGAAGCGCGTGAGATTGCGCTCCGCGAAGCCCATCTTGTCCAGCGGCAGCGGCTTCGACGCCGCGAGGATACGCATCACGACGTCTTCGTTGCCGTTCGCGGTCGGGATCGTCGCGACGCGGAGCTCGATGGTGCCCTTCGAATACTTGAAGCGAATCTTGCCGTCCTGCGGCTTGCGGCGCTCCGAGATGTCGAGCTTCGACATGATCTTCAGGCGCTGCACGAGCGCGTTGCGATGCGCGCCGGGGATCTCCATGAACTTCGCGCAGTCGCCGTCGATGCGTAGCCGGATCGTGCACGGATTCTTGGACCCGTCCGGCTCGACGTGAATGTCCGACGCGCCGCGGTTGAACGCTTCGATGATCAGCTGGTTCGCGAGGCGGACGATGCCCGAGTCGGTCTCGTCGATCTCCGGCGCGTCGGGCGGACGATCGTCTTCGATCTCGACCCGCTCGCCTTCGCCGAGGCTGTCGATGATCTTCGCCAGGTCGGCGGAGTCGCTCGTGACAGTCTCGGTCGACTCGCCGTACGACGCCGCGATGTAGGCGAGAATCTCGTGGCGCAAACCGACCTGGAACTCGTAACGCGGCGCGAGGCCCATCGCGCGGATGCCGTCCAGACGGGTGAGATCGTGGGGATCATCGACCGCTACGACGAGGAGACCGGGGCGGCGCTCGACCGGCGCGCAAACGTACTTCTTCCACATCTCCGCCGTGACCCGCTCCTTCAGATCGGAGGGGATCGTCTGCGTGCCGTCGTAGCTGAAGAACGGCGCGCTGTAGTATGCGGAGAGCGATTTCCCGAGCTCCTCTTTCGGCACGTTGTGGTCGTCGATGAGGACCTTCTCGACCGGCACGTTGTTGACGCGCGCGTTGCTCGCCGCCTGCTCCAGATCCTTCTCGGCGATGACGCCTTTGTCGATCAGCGCTCCGAACTTGGATGGCTTCGATTGCCGCGCGGCGCGATGCTGGTTGTAGAAAGCGATGCCGAGGATGCGGGCGATCTCCTCGGCGGTGTCTTCATCCTGTGGAGTGAAGGCGACGCCGTGCCGTTTGTTGATCAGCTGGATGACGCCGAGGAGGTACTTCTCGAACATGACCGGAACGGCGAGGACCGCTTTCGTGCGGAAGCCGGTCTGCTTGTCCCAGCGCTGGTCGAAGCGGAGGTTCTGGTGGAACTTCGCCAGCTCGGCGGGATCGTACGCGTCCTTGATGTTGATCGTCTTGCGCGCGAGAGCGGTGAAGCCGGCGATCGACGAGAAGGACTTCGGGACGCGGATCTCTTTCGGCGCCTCCCCCACTTTCTGCAGGGAGTAGAGCTCTTGATTTTTCGTGTCGACTGCGTAGATGGTCAGCCGCTCGGCGTCGAGCAGTTCCAGGATCCGATCCTTCAGCGTGAAGAGGATGTGCGGGATCGATTCCGCGGCGTTGATCTGGTTCGTGATCGCGGTCAGCTTCTTCCGGAACTCGAGCTCCCGCTCGATGGAAGACGGCGTTGCCTGGACGGTCATGCGACGAGCCTCCGAATGCGCTGATTATCACCGGATTCGGCGGGAGCGCTGCGCCTGGCTCTCGATCGCGTAACGGGCGACGACGGCGGTTTGCGACTCGGCCGGAGCGAGCTCGATCGCCTTGCGGAAGGCCTTCTCCGCGTCGCCCCACGCCCGTTCCCGTTCGTAGAGCACACCCATCACCAGCCAGCCCTCGGCCTTGTTGCGCGGCGACTCCGTGTTCTCGATCGTGCGCAGGATGTTGAAGCGGCGATCCCACGGAAACAGGTTCACCCACATCTCCGCCCGTTCTTCTCCCTCGGTGTCGCGGTCCTTCTCGAATGCGCACTCGGCGCGGCGAAAGGCGTCCTGCACGTCGTGCGTGCGCGGCTGGTCGTTGCGGGCGTAGGCGATGAAGGCGAGTGCCATTTGCGCGTCGCCGTTCTTTCCCGCTGCGCGGAATTCGCCCGCGGAATGGATGACCGACCGCAGCTCGATCATCTGTTCGAGAAAGCCGAAGGCGCGGTTTGCATCGAGCTCGCCGTCGACCTGCGCGGCGACGTCGCCCGCCGTCGTGACGGCGACGAGCGAAGGCGACTTGCGCAGGCCGCGGAACTTCTTCGCATCGGCGTGGACGAAGACGAAGGCCGGCGCGAGGCGCGCCGTCGACTCGCGCTCCAACGCCGCGGCCAACGT
>JAFAVZ010000376.1 GCA_019242175.1 Acidobacteriota bacterium | reverse complement strand
CGAGTCGTCGATCAGCACGATGCGTTTCCCTTCGATGAGCTCGCGCACCGGGTTGAGCTTGATCTTCACGCCGAAGCTGCGGATCGACTGCTTCGGCTCGATGAACGTGCGGCCGACGTAGTGATTGCGGACGAGCCCGAACTGGTAGGGGATGCCCGACTCCCGCGCGTAGCCCAACGCGGCGAAGACGCCGGAGTCGGGAACGGGGATGACGACGTCCGCATCGATCGGATGCTCCTTCGCCAGCTGCGCGCCGAACCGTTGCCGCACCTCGGCCACGTTGTTGCCGAAGATCACCGAGTCCGGCCGCGCAAAGTAGACGTGCTCGAAGATGCAACGCGCCTCGCGCGGCGCGGTGAACTGGTGGACGACGCGGATGCCCGCCATCGGCTCGCCTGGCGCCTGCTCGATGGCGATGACTTCGCCGGCGCGCACTTCGCGGATCGTCTCTGCCTCGATGAGGTCGAACGCGCACGTTTCCGAAGACACGACGAGCGCTTCTTCGAGCCGCCCTAGCACGAGCGGCCGGAATCCATGAGGATCCCGCGCTGCGTAGATTCTTGTGGGAGTGAGAATCGCGACGGAAAACGCGCCGCGGCACTTCGAGAGCGCGTCGACGATCGCTGCCTCGACGCCTTTCTGCTTCGAACGCGCGATCAAATGGACGATGACTTCGCTGTCCGAGGTGGAGTTGAAGATGGCGCCTTCGTCTTCGAGCTCGCGGCGGAGGTCGTCGCCGTTCACGAGGTTGCCGTTGTGCGCGAGCGCGATCGGCCCCTTGTTCGTGGAAGCGACGATCGGCTGCGCGTTGCAGAGCATGGAGCCGCCCGCCGTGGAGTAGCGAACGTGCCCGATCGCCGTGTCACCCGGCAGACGCTGGAGCCGGTCGTGGGTGAAGACGTCCGCAACGTGCCCCATCTCTTTCTCGACGTGAATCTGGATGGTGCCCGGCGGGATGATGTGCTCGCCCGTCCCACTCGTGCCGCACGTCTCCCCGATGTTGCCCTGGGAAAGCGTCCGGTCCGCCGAAACGCTCGCGATGCCCGCCGACTCCTGCCCCCGGTGCTGCAGGGCGTAGAGCCCGAGATAGACCAGGTTGGCCGCATCCTTGTGATTCAGGATGCCGAAGACCCCGCATTCGTCATGAAACTTGTCGAGCATCGCGCTGGTGAACAGGAGTGTATCGCACCGAATTCGCGGCGGGCATGGCCCGCTGCGTCGATTGGCCAAGCCTCGGCGAAACCGGGCGTTCTAAGGAAGGACGGGGAAGCCTTCGGCCATGGCGGCGACGGCGAGATCGTGGTCGAGGGTGACGAAGGGGAGTTTGGCGGCATTGCCATTCGCAGCCTGAACGGCGGACGCCAGTTGAATCGCGTCTCCGGTTCGCAGAGGGTACTTCGCGAGAAGCGCGACAGCTAGACCCCGAGTCTCGAGAAAGTCTCCGACCTCAGTCCAGATGGATGCGATCCTCTTGAAGCTGTCGTCCGCGATCTCACGTTCGCCGGAAGCAAACTGCCGCGCGCGAGTTCGCCGCCAAAGCGCCGAAGTGATCTCCACGCGAGCAAGGATGCTCACGAGAATCTCGCGATCCTCCTGAAGCAGCGCGAGAACCTCGGCTGAGCGACTCTCGCGCACGAATAGCGCGACGAGAGCTGACGAGTCCCAGAAACGCATCAGTCGCGGGAGTGGCGATCTTCCAGGAGTGCTTCTACGACGCTCGCATCGCATTTCGCGAGCGGTCGCGTGAAGAAGTCATCCGGCAATGTTCCCGTTCCCCTCCACGCCTTTCCCTCCGCCACCAATCGATCAATATGCGCTTTGATATCTGCCTGGTAGGGAGCGATCGACGCGACAACCTTCTCCCCATCCACGATATCGATCGCTTCCCCCTTCCGGATCTCCTCCGCCAGTGCGCCGAGCTCGGACAATTGCACGGTCTTCATGACCACAGTCTAACGCCCGACGACTTCCGGGGCTTCCTCGCCGACTCCGCGTACGACCTCGTCCACCGAGTCGCCGCCGAGCAGCAACGCGAAGGCGGACTGGTAGATGCGGCGCAGTTCGGGAGTCGTCGTCCGCACGAGCGGCACGCCGTTCCGTTCGATCAGGAACGTCGCCGCGGCGGTGCGGCCGATCGGGTGGGCGGGCACGCCGAAGTGCTTCGCGCGCAGCAGCACCTCGGGGGCGGAGGCCGTCGCGACGACGGCGCGCGCCTGCGTTTCGGAGAAGAGCAGCGCGATCGCATCGAGGGTGGGCGGGAGGGAGGAAAGATCGGCATGGACGCCGACGCCGTTCATCGACGACTCCGCGAGCGCGATCGCGAGACCGCCGTTCGACAGATCGTGCGCGGCGCGGAGCAGCGATTGCGAGTGCAGATCGAGCAGCAGCGAGATCAGCGCCGATTCGGTCTCGAGCGACACGCGAGGCGGTTGCGCGAGCAACGACGGGGCGAACATCTGCGCCCACTCCGAGCCGCCCAGCTCGTCGGCGGTGTCGCCGAGGAGGATGAGGTCGAGGCCGGGCTCGGAGAAGAGCATGCTGCAGCCGCGCGACTCGTTCTCCATCAGGCCCACCATCCCGACGGTCGGCGTCGGATAAACGGCGCGGCCTTCGGTCTCGTTGTAGAACGACACATTGCCGGAGACGACCGGCGTCGACAGCGCGAGGCACGCATCGGAAATGCCGCGGATCGCCTCGGCGAACTGCCACATGATCTCCGGCCGTTCGGGCGATCCGAAGTTCAGGCAGTCGGTGATCGCCAGCGGTTGCGCGCCGCTCACCGCGAGATTCCGCGCCGCCTCGGCCACGGCTTGTTTTCCACCTTCGTACGGGTCGAGGTAGCAGTAGACGGGATTGACGTCCGACGTCATTGCGAGCGCGCGGCCGGTGCCCTTCACGCGCACGATCGACGCATCGCGTTGCTCCGACCGCGCGATCGTGTTCGTCCGGACCGTCGTGTCGTACTGCTCCCAGATCCAGCGCTTCGAACAGAGATTCGGCGACGCGAGCAAACGGAACAAATCCTCGGTGACGTTGGAATCAGCGACGGGCTCGCGATCGACGGAAGCGGCGATCGTTCGATCGGGTGCGGCGAGCGGACGCTGATAAACCGGCGCCTCCGTCGAGATCGGCTCGACCGGAATCGTCGCCGCTTCTTCGCCGTGCCACAACAGACGCACGAAGCCGTCGTCCGTCACCTCGCCAATCGTCGCCGCGTTCAGATCCCACTTCTCGAACACGCGGATCACTTCATCCTCACGCCCGCGTTTCGCGACGATCAGCATCCGCTCCTGCGACTCGCTGAGCATGATCTCGTACGGCGTCATCCCGCTCTCGCGCATCGGCACGCGGTCGAGGTGCATGCGGATGCCGGTGCCGGCGCGGCCGGCCATCTCGAACGAAGAAGACGTCAGGCCGGCGGCGCCCATGTCCTGGATGCCGACGATCGCATCGGTATCCATGATCTCCAGGCAAGCCTCGAGCAGCAGCTTCTCCGTGAAGGGATCGCCGACCTGCACCGTCGGCCGTTTCTCTTCCGACGTCTCGTCGAATTCGGCCGAGGCCATCGTCGCGCCGTGAATGCCGTCGCGTCCCGTCTTCGAGCCGACGTAGATCACCGGATTGCCGACGCCGCTCGCGGTCCCTTTGAAGATTTTCTCGGCTCGAGCGACGCCGAGGGCGAAGACGTTGACGAGGATGTTGCCGTTGTAGCTGGAGTGGAACGACGTCTCGCCGCCGATCGTCGGGATGCCGATGCAGTTGCCGTAACCGCTGATCCCGCGCACGACGCCGTCGACGAGATAGCGCATCTTCGGCGCATCGAGCTCGCCGAAACGGAGCGAGTCGAGGCAGGCGATCGGGCGCGCGCCCATCGTGAAGATGTCGCGCAAGATGCCGCCGACGCCCGTCGCCGCGCCTTGATAAGGCTCGATGTACGACGGATGGTTGTGCGACTCCATCTTGAAAGCCGCGACCCAGCCGTCGCCGATGTCGATCACGCCCGCGTTTTCGCCCGGCCCCTGCACCACTCGCGGCCCCTCGGTGGGGAACTTGCGCAGATGCACGCGGCTCGATTTGTACGAACAGTGCTCGGACCACATCACCGAGAAGATCCCGAGCTCGAGCAGGTTCGGCGCGCGGCCGAGGATCTGTTCGATGCTTCGGTATTCGTCGGTAGTCAGGCCGTGGGAGGCGATCGTCTCGGCAGAAATGCTCATCGAGGCGATTGTATGTTGGCCGGCACGGCCGGCGGCATTTAGCGCAGCCCGGTGTCATCCTGAGCGAAGCGAGGGATCCGTACCTTCAGGCGCAGCGCGAGATCGGTACGGATTCTTCGCCGTCTACGCGGCTCAGAATGACACGGAGGCGCGCGTTCATCCGCGCGTCGTACGTCACGCCAGCGTGATCGACCGCGCGCCGTCGTCGCTGACTTCGACGCGCACCTCCACGTGCGACTCCTCGAACTCCGCGAACGCTTCCTTCGGCCACTCGATCAGCTTCACGCCGGGGCCGCCGAGCATTTCCGGGATGCCGATCTCCAGCCATTCACGCCGGTTTTCCGACAGGCGATAGCCGTCGATGTGGATGATCGGCGCGCCGTTCGCGATCGGATACTCGTGCACGATCGCGAAAGACGGCGAGCTGACTTCGAGCGGATCGGCGCCGAGCTCCGTCGCGATCGCCCGCGCGAGAAACGTCTTGCCCGCGCCGAGGTCGCCGATGAGATGCACCGTCGCATCGCGCGGCAACATGCGCGCGATCTCGCGGCCGGCCGCGGTCGTCTCTTCTTCGCTGCGCGCGATCCAGTTCCTCATAGTCGCTTCATCGCCAGCGGCAACTTCTCGGCGAGATCCATCGCCGTAAGCCCCGCATCGCCCAGCTCCTCGGCCAGCAAGTCGCCGGCGAATCCATGCAGATAGACGCCCGCGACGGCGGCTTCGAACGCGTCAATGCCGCGCGCGAGCAGCGCCGCGATGATGCCGCCGAGGACGTCGCCCATGCCGCCGCTGGCCATGCCTGGATTGCCGGTCGGATTCACGTTCACGTAGCCGTCCGGGTCGGCGATCAACGTTTGATGTCCTTTGAGCACGACCACGCTTTGCGCATCGCGCGCTGCCATGCGCGCGGCTTCGATGCGGTTCGCGTTGATCCATTTCGTGTCGCGCCCGATCAGCCGCGCGAGCTCGCCGGGATGGGGCGTGAGCACGCGTCCGGCGCCGACACTCGCGAGGTCGCCGGCAAAGGCATTCAGCGCCGAGGCGTCGATGACGAGCGGCTTTTCGATGGCGGCGACGAGCTCACGGATCGCGCGATAGCTCTCGTCGTCATCCGCGAGGCCGGGGCCGATGAGCGCCGCCGACTTGCCGTTGACGAAGCCGGCGAAGTCGTCGCCGGAGTACGTCATCGACTCCGCGGAGTGGTTGTGCACGAGCTTCGCGGTGCCGCGGTCGGTGACGACCGTGACCAATCCCGCGCCGGTGCGGATCGCGCCGCGCGCGGCGAGCGCTGCGGCCCCGCTGCGCCCTTCCGAGCCGGCGACGATCGCGACGTGGCCGTAAGTTCCCTTGTGCGTCGACGTCGCGCGCGAGGCGAAGAGCGGCGCGACGTCGCGCGTCGCGGTCACGCTCAACCGCACGTTCTCATCCTCGATCGCCGCCTCGGGGATCGAGATGTCGGCGACGATCACCTCACCGCAATACATCGCAGCCGGATCGAACACGTGACACAGCTTCGGCGCCGCGAACGTCACCGTCACCTCGGCCTGGATGCACGGATCGAACGGCTCCGGCGACGACGCGTTCAGGCCGCTCGGCAGATCGACGGCGACGACCGGCAGGCGCAGCTCGGCGATTGCGCGAATGACTTCCGCGAACGCGCCGTCCGGTGGGCGATTGAGGCCGGTGCCGAAGATCGCATCGATGATGATGTCGGCGTCGGCGGCGTGCGCAAGCGCGGCTTCGACGTCGCCTTCGACGTCGTACATGGGGATGCCGAGACGCTCGCAGATGCTGAAGTTCGTGCGGGCGTCGCCGGCGAAACGCGTGCGGTCGCCGACGATCAGGATCACCGGCACGACGCCGCGATTCTCGAGATGGCGCGCGATGGCGAGTCCGTCACCGCCATTCGCGCCCGTGCCGCAGAAAATCGCGGCGCGGTCGATGTCGGGATAGTGATCGGCGATCGCATCGACGACCGCCAGCGCGGCGTTTTCCATCAGAACGATCGACGGGATGCCGAAGCGCTCCGTGGCGCGGCGATCGATGTTGCGCATTTCTTCGGCGTTCAGAATCTTCATGCGACGGCTCCGGCCCGGATTGGCAGCGTGGCCACCGTGTTGCCGAATTCGCGGATGCGCTGCAGCGCCTTTGCCAGGATCTTTTCGGCGCCCCAGCCGAGGTCGGCGAAGATGCCCGGGTCGAAGGCGGCGGCGCGGCAGCCGATGAGATAGCAATCGCCGTCGCTGGCCGGGCCGACGACCCACTCGCACGAGTCGAGCAGCGCGAACGCCTGGTCGATGAGCTCGCGCGAGAGGCCGGCGTCGCTCGCGCCGATGGCGATGATCTTGCGCGTGCGGTGGAAGAAGAAGCGCTCCGAGAACGCCATCGCCAAACGGTCGCCGGCGGTGTCGCCGGTCTGCATCGCGAGCGAGTGCTGGCCGAATGCGCGGCGGAGGACGTCGCCGTTTGCTTCCGCGTCTGGAGCCCACAGCACTTCGATCTCGATGCCGTTGCGCGCGGACTCCGCGTTGCGACCGGAGAGCGCGTCGAGAAGCGTGCGCGCGCGGTCGTCGTCCGGCGATGGAATCGGCGCAAAGACGAGAAGGCGCTGCTCCGGCGGCGCGACGGTGGCGTACATCGCGGGCAGTATAGTGAATGGATGCGGACGATCACGCTCCTGACCGATTTCGGGACGCGCGATCCGTACGTCGCGGCGATGAAAGGCGTGCTCGCCGCGCGTTGCTCCGCGCCCGTCTTCGACCTCTCCCACGACATCGCCCCGTTCGACATCCTCGGCGCCGCCTTCTTCCTTCGCGACGTCGTGAACTATTGGCCGCCGGAGACGATCTTCGTCGTGGTGATCGATCCCGGCGTCGGGACTTCCCGGCGGATGCTCGCCGTCGAACGCGAGGACCGCATCTTCCTCGCCCCCGACAACGGCGTGCTGCAGTTCGTGATGGGCCGCGCATTCTCGATCGAGAGGGAATCGCTCTTCCTGCCGAACGGGAGCAACACGTTTCATGGACGCGACCGTTTCGCCCCAGTCGCAGCCGCGATCGCGAACGGCTTTCCGCTCGCCGACCTCGGGCCGCCGGTCGACAATCCGGTGCGTCTCCCGTACGGAGAACCCGTCTACGAGGCGGAGAGGATTCGAGCGACTGTGGTAGGCGTCGACCGCTTCGGCAACGTCATCAGTGACATCGAGAACCTGCCGTTTGCGCCCTGCGCGAGGATCGGTGGCGTGACGATCGATCGGCTGGAGCGCAACTACGGCGACGCCGGCGACGGGCCGTTCTTCCTCATCGGCTCGGCCGGACGTCTGGAGATCTCGATCCGCAACGCGAGCGCGGCAGCGGCTTTGCAGCTTCGCGCCGGCGATCGTTTGGACATCGTGAAATGCCTTACCGAATGAAACCGCGCGGCAAGATCGCGCTGCTTCTCGTCTCGCTGCTCGTCCTCGCCGGAGTGTTGACGTTCGCGTCGTGGCTGCCGTTGCGCAACGCGCGCGACGAGTGGCGCGCTGGCCGCGACGCGCAAGCCATCGCCGACGCTGAACGCTGGTCGCATTTGTACCTGTGGCCGGGCCAGTATCAACAGTTGCTCGCCGCCGCGTACCTCACCGCCGGCAACGCTGCCGCGGCGCGTCCGCATCTCGATGATCTGGCGCAGCGCAAGTTGTGGCTGAGCGTCGTGGCGAAGGACGAAGTCGCGCGGCGTTTATACGCACGCGGCGACTACGCCGGATTTCTCGCGTACGACGCCGCGTCGCACGAGCTGCGCGAGAAGCCGGAAGTTGCGTTGTATCGCGCCGCGGCGTTGACGGCGACGAATCGCATCGCGGATGCAGAGGCGACGTTGCAGAAGGTCGATCGGAGCGACGTCGATGCGGCGAAAGTCTCCGCGCTCGAGCAGGCGATCGCGCAACGAAAGCAGGGGAGTTATCCGCTGATCCTCGATCGCGACGGCCACGCGATCGCGGCGTATCAGGTCGGCAATCAGGAGCTCGTCGCCGTCGATCGTTTCTTCGACGCGCTCGTTGCCAAGAGCGCCGGCCCGCTCACCCTTGGCGCGCAACTGCCGCGTATCGGTCTGAACGACACGGTCGAAACGACGCTCGATCCGGCCATTCAGAAGGCCGCCATCCACGCGCTCGGCGGCTTCCGCGGCTCGCTCGTCGCGATCGATCCGCGCACGAACGAGCTCCTCGCCATCGCCAGCAACGCAGAGCGTGGGCCGCTCGCAAACCTCGCGCTGGAAGGACAATACGAGCCCGGCTCGGTCGTCAAGGTGTTGACCGGACTGAACGCGGTCAGCAGCGGACTCGATTACAAATCGATGTTCCCCTATGCGTGCAACGGCGAGCTGACGATCGACGGCCGGCGCTTCGGCGACTGGCTGCCCGCCGGCCACGGACCGCTGCCGTCGCTGAACGACGCGCTCGCGCAATCGTGCAACATCGTCTTCGCCGACATCGGCATCCGCCTCGGCGTCCAACGTCTGCACGCGTTCATGAACGAGGCGGGCTTCGACGGCCAGACCGATCTCGGCCTGATGACCGTGCCGCTCGGCAAGACCGTCGGCCCGATCGCGAACAACTTCGACACCGCGTTCTACGCGATCGGCCTCGAGCACGAGTCGATCAACGCGCTGCACCTGGCGATGATCGGCTCGATGATGGCGAACCGCGGAGAGCTCGTCCAACCTCGCCTCATCCGCGGACGCCGCACGCTCCTCGGCGAGACCGCGCCGAACGCCGCACCGCAATCGCGCAAGCGGCTCGCGTCCGCCGAAGCAGCGGAAGTGATCGTGCAGGCGATGATCGCGGTCGCAAATGATCCGAAAGGCACCGGCCGTCGCGCGCCGGTGCAAGGGATGTCGCTGGCGATGAAGACCGGAACCGCCGGACACCGCACGCCCGAGGGCGGAAACCTGCTCGCGCTGATCGTGGCCTTTGCGCCCGTCGAAAAGCCAACGATCGCGTTCGGCATGATCGCCGAGGATGCCGGGCCGGCGGAGTACGCGGGGGCGAAGATCGCGCACGATTTCCTGGAGAGCGTGAAGGAGCGCCGCTAGTGTCCAACGTAGGGCCGGCTCTCCAGCCGGCCCGATGAAGCATGGTCGCGACGGGCGGCGCCCGCCGCATCGTTCCCGACTAGTGGCCAATGCACGCGCCACGAGTGTCATCCTGAGGCGCGAAGACGCCGAAGGATCTCCCGGCACGAGCGTTGAGCGCACGCATCAGGAGATCCTTCATCCTCTTCGGGACTAAGGATGACACGCAACGCAGGGGCCGGCCTGCGCCGGCCAGGACGGGCTGAAGCCCGCCCCTACATCTCCGCCGGTGTCATGACGTCCTCAAGGCTTGCGAGAACGCGAAACCTCGTGAAGGCTTGGCCAAACAAACGCAGCGGGCCGTGCCCGCCTCAGGATGACACCGCTTCGTCTTCTATAATCCCAGCGTCCAGATGGCCTCACCGAAAGACCGACGCCGCGCCGAGCGGTATCCCACCGCTTCCATCCCCGTGCAGCTCTCCGACGTCAACGGGGAGTTGATCGACCTCTCGCTGCAGGGCGCGGCAGTCATCCATCGCTCGCCGGTGCGGGCGGGGAGCGCGGCCACGCTCGTGTTTCCGAGCCACGGCGGGTTCTACATCCCGTGTCAGGTTCTACGCTCGGTAGTGCAGGTGCGGCGAGCAGCGGGCGATCCTGAATACGTCTTCCGATCGGCCATCCAGTTCAGCCCCATCCCGCCCGAGCAGGAGCCGTCGTTGCGCGAGTTTCTGGAGATCCAGATCGCGAAGCTGCAGGCCGCGCGCGTGGCGGCGGGCATCGAGTCGGAACGTTGAATCGCCGCATCAACGTCCTCGGCGCGCCCACGAATCTCGGGCTGAAACCGTACGACGATGGCCGTCCGCGCGGCGTCGATCAGGCGCCGCAGGCATTGCGCGATCTCGGTCTGCTCGCGGCTCTCGGTGCGACGGATCTGGGCGACATCGAGGCGCCGCCGTATCACGACTTCGAACGGCCGCGCGGCGGGATCCGCAACGAGCGCTTGATCGCCGGCTGGGCCGAAACGGTGGCCGAGGCGGTGGCGGCGAATGATGACGAGGACTTTTTGCTCGTCCTCGGCGGCGACTGCACCGTGCTCCTCGGCACGCTCGCCGGATTGCACGGCCGCGTCGGACTGGGGTTCATCGACGGCCACTGCGACTTCGCCACGCCCGATGTCTCCACGACCGGTGGCGCGGCGGGGATGGATCTCGCGCTCGCCGTCGGTCGCGGACGCAGCCATCTCTCCCAGCCGCTCGTCCGCGAGGAAGACATCGTGACGATGGCGCGCAAGGATCTCGCGGACGAGCCGTACTACGGCGAGCACTCGATTCGCTTCTCCGCGATCGCCGATCTGCCTTACGAAGAATTGCAACGCGTGGGGCCGGCGGCGATCGCCGAACGCGCGTTGAATCGATTGACGTCGCCCGGACTCGACGGCTTCTGGCTGCATCTCGACGTCGACGCGCTCGATCCGCTCGTGATGCCGGCCGTCGATTCGCCGGAAGTCGGCGGCCTCTCGCCCGACGAGCTGTGCGCGCTGCTCACGCCGCTCGTGCGCCATCCCGCGGCGCGCGGTCTCGAAGTGACGATTTACGATCCGCTGCTCGACCCGCGACAAACGGCGGGGAAGCTGCTGGTCGACCTCCTCGCCAGGATTTTGTGACGCGTCCGAACGCCGAGAGTCCTCGTGAGGAGGGCGATCTTCCGCGGAGTGCTGTCGATGATTTGTTGCGCGGTGGAGACGTTCATACGACGCGCTGAACGGATATTCTTCGGCGCGCATGACGCGCCCGCTGCGACCCTCCGACGTCGTCGTCGGATTGCTCACCGAGAACACGACGCGGATGCTCGCGCAGGCGATTCGTCTGCTGCGCTCCATCCGGTGGTTCGGCGGTGAGCTGGCGAAGTCGCGCATCGTCGTGTGCGGCGTCGGTCCGCTCGAGCCCACCGCGCAGCAAACGCTGGAAGACCTCGGCGCTGAAGTCCGCACCGTCGCCCGTTTCCATCCGGCGAATCCGACCGGCAACCGTCATTCGTTGATCGCGGAGCTGCTCGATGCGCCGGAGGACGTGCTGTTCCTCATCGACTGCGACACGATCGTGATGCAGGACCCGTTGCCATATCTGAACGCCGACGCGTTCCTGGCGAAGATCGCGTCGACGCCGACCGTGAACGACGAAGTCTTCGATCGTCTCTTCGGCCATTTCGGGATCGCGAAGCCGCCGCTCTCGTACGTCAACGCGTGGAGTGGGACGCCGACGATTCCGTACTTCAACGCCGGCCTCTTCTCGATCCCGACGCGGCTCGCGCGCGTGCTCGCGCCGGTGTGGTGCGAGTACAACCGCATCTTCGCCGACAAACCGGAGCTCGTGGCGCCGTGCACGCGGCACATGCATCAGGCCAGTCTTTCCCTCGCGCTGGCCGAGACCGGCATTCCGATCGGCGAGCTGCCGGAGGCGATGAACTACCAGCTCAACGCCACGCACGTCGAGCCGCCGCCGGGCTTCGCCGACATCGACCCGGTCATTCTCCACTATCACCATCTCGCGACCGACGACGGCTTCCTGTTGCCGGCGCCGTATCCGAAGGCGCAGGCGCGCATCGAACAGTTCCACGAGCGCATGCGCGCCGAGGGAGTCGTGCAGGAGGCGGCGCCGCAAGCGATGGCGACGGAATCGCGTCCGGTCGTCATCCTAGGCATGCACCGCAGCGGCACGTCCGTCGTGACGCAGCTCATCGCGGCCTTCGGCTTGTACGCCGGCCAGCCGGACGAGATCACGCCGCCGGACATGTTCAACCCGACCGGCTACTGGGAGCTGAAGGCGATCGTCGATCTCGATCGCGAGATGCTGGAGAGCCACGCGCGCGGACGTCCGGATGCGCTCACCGGCAATCTCGTGCATCTGTCGAGCGAGCAACGCGCGGACTTCGTCGCGCGGGCGCGGATGATCGCTGAGTCGCTGCGCGGCCGCGGACCGTTCGTGCTCAAAGACCCGCGCATGGCCGTGCTTTTTCCGCTCTGGCGCGAAGTTCTGGAGAAGCCGATTTGCGTGATCGTGTGGCGCGATCCGTTCGCCGTCGCGCGGTCGATTCACACGCGCGACCGGCAGCCGCTCGAGCTCTCCGTCGCGCTCTGGGAGCACTACAACCGTTCGCTGCTGCGCGACTCCGAGGGCTTGCCGCGCGTGCTGATCTCGTACGAGGAGCTGCTCGCCGAACCGATGCGCGTCGCGCGCGACCTGCACGCGAAGCTGGTCGAGTGCGGGATCGAATGCTCGATGCCGAGCGAGGAACGCGTTCGCCAGATCGTGAAGGGCGACTTCAATCGCAGCGGCCGAAAAGCGGAAGAAGTGCCCCTCGACGCCGACCAACGCACGCTCCTCGGCGCTCTACGATCGGGAGAGGTGCTGCACCGCCCGGTCGAGCCGACCTCGTACGCGAAACGCAGTCTCTTCGCTCGGATCCACGAGCTGCACGAGCTGCGCGAATACGCGTCCGACCTCGAGCAATTGCTCGATGCGACGTTCTCCTCGCGCAGCTGGCGCGTCGGTCATACCCTGACGGCGATGCTGCGCCGCGGCAAGGCTGTCACCGCGCCGGAGCGTTGGCGGCAGACGCGCCAGCGCCGCCCGCGCTGAGCGTCGTGAAGACCGCATCGACGTCGCGCGTCTCGCCGCCCGCATAAGCCGCATCGATCAACCGCACATACTCCTCGGCGGGCAGGGAGTGCGTCGGTTGCGAGCCGCCTTTCGCCGCTTTCGCGTGCTCGCCGCCGAGGAGTTGGCGGACGTAGAGCGTCTTGTCAGCGGCGTTCATCGACTGCCAGCGCGCGCGGTCGATGTGTGGCGGCGAACAGGCGAGGAACAGCGCGAGAGCGAGAATGATCGCGCGTTTCATCGCACCCACTTCGCCGGCTCCCGGCGCCATCTCTGCGCGATCGGCATCTGCCGTCCGCTGCCGAACGCCTTCGACGAAACCCGGATCGTCGGCGCGGCCTGGCGGCGTTTGAACTCGTTCGTGTCGACCATCTTCAGAATGCGCGCGACGAGCTCGCGGTCGTAGCCGGCCGCGGCGATCTCGTCCACTTCCTGCCACTCCTCGATGTACAGCTTGAGGATGCCGTCGAGCACGTCGTACGGCGGCAGCGAATCCTGATCGGTCTGGTCCGGACGCAGCTCGGCGGATGGCGGCTTCGTGATCGACGAGACGGGGATCACTTCCCGTTCGCGATTGCACCAATGCGCGACGCGGTAGACCATCGTCTTGTAGACGTCGCCGAGCAACGCGAGGCCGCCGCACATGTCGCCGTAGAGCGTGCAGTAGCCGACGGCGAGCTCCGACTTGTTGCCGGTCGAGAGCACCATCGCACCGGTGCGGTTCGACCACGCCATGAGGATGTTGCCGCGGATGCGCGCCTGGACGTTTTCATTCGTCGTGTCAAATTTCTCTACGCCGAAGAGATGGTTGAACGCGCCTTCGTAGGGTTGGTAGATGTCGGCGATCGGCGTCACGTGAAAGGCGATGCCGAGGTTCTCCGCGAGGGCACGGGCGTCGTCGACCGAGCCTTGCGACGAGAACTGGGACGGCATCGCGATGCCGGTCACGTGCTCCTTGCCGATCGCCTCCACCGCGAGCGCGGCGGTGACGGCCGAGTCGATGCCGCCGGAGAGGCCGATCACGACGTCGGTGAAGCCGCATTTGCCGAGGTAGTCGCGGAGACCGAGGATGAGGGCGCGGCCGATTTCTTCCTCTTCGTCGAGGGCGAGCACCGACTCGCACGGCAGGCCGGTGAGCGGCACGACCGCGGTGTGCTCTTCGAACGCCGGCGCGCAGTAGATCGTGTTGCCGTTCGCATCGATCACGATCGAAGAGCCGTCGAAGAGCAGCTCGTCGTTGCCGCCGACCTGGTTCACGTACACGATCGGCAGGCGATAGCGCGTCGCGATCCTGGAGAAGATGTCGTAACGCGCCTTGCGCTTGCCGGCGTTGAACGGCGAGGCGGAGATGTTGATGATCAGCTCCGCGCCTTGCCGCGCGAGATCGTCGACCGGGTTCGCGCAGTACATGCGGACGCCGAGGATCTCGTCGTCGTACCAGAAGTCTTCGCAGATGGAGATGCCGATGCGCCGGCCGTCGATGTTCGCGACTCGCACCGAGTGGGCCGGCTCGAAGTAACGCAGCTCGTCGAAGACGTCGTACGTCGGGAGCAGCGATTTGTGCTGCTCGAAGATGATCTTGCCGTTCTGTCCGACGAATGCGGCGTTGAAGACCGGCTTGCCGCACCAGCCCTGGTTGCGCGTGATGCAGCCGAAGATCAGCGGCACTTTGCCGGTCATCGAGGCGAGCGCGTCTTTCACGTCGGCCGTGGCTTTCAGGAAGACCTCGCGGTCGAGGAGGTCGAGCGGCGGGTAGCCCGTGACGG
>JAFAVZ010000205.1 GCA_019242175.1 Acidobacteriota bacterium | reverse complement strand
CATTGCGCTCCCGATGGCCCAATTTCTCCTCATCACGACGTTGCTCACCATCGCCGGCCTCCTCGCGACGATGGTCGTCGGCTTCCTCGCCGCGCCCGGCCACTACGCGCAGCACATCTTCTTCGCCCTGGCCACGGTCGTCATCGGACTCTTCTCGCAGTCCATGACGATGTTCTTCTTCATCGGCACGGGGAAGGAGATCAAGGACAAGGCGAACAACGATCAGGACGTGGTGCAGCGGACGAAGAACTTCAAGTCCCGCGTCTTTCCCGCCGCGCTCTACGCGATGGCCGTGCTGATGGTGACTTTCATCATGGGCGGAGGCGTCGCCAGCGGCAAAACCCCGCACTGGCTCCACCTCGGCCTCGCCGCCGCAACCATCGTGATGTACGGCCGCGCCTACTGGGTGCAAATCCAGGCGATGGACGAGAATGCGCGATTGATGGAGAGGTATTTGAGGGACTGAAGTTGCTGGTTACTGGTTACTGGTTGCTGGTTGCTGGTTGCTGGTTGCTGGTTGCTTGCGGAGATGCGCTTGGAACGAGCCGAGGCGCAAGTAACGAGCAACGAGCAACCAGTAACTATGCTCGATCCAACGCCGCGCCCCAGTGCAGGCCCGCTTGCGCAGATGCGCCTGGAACGAGCCGAGGCGCAAGTAACGAGCAACGAGCAACCAGTAACTATGCTCGATCCAACGCGCCCCAGTGCAGGCCCGCTTGCGCAGACGCGCTTGGAACGAGCCGAGGCGCAAGTAACGAACGAGCAACCGGGAACTATGCTCGATACAACGCCGCGCCCCAGTGCAGGCCCGATCCGAGAGTGGTGAAGCAGACGAGCATGCCCGGCTGGATGCGGCCGTCGGCGATGAGCTCGTGATACAGGATCGGCAGCGTGCCGGCGGTCGTGTTTCCGTAGCGCTCGATGTTGTGCGGCACTTTCTCCGGCGGCAGGCCGAGCTGCTTCGCCACGCCTTCCACGATGCGGAGGTTCGCCTGGTGGATGATCAGCACGTCGATGTCGGCGACGTCCGCGCCCGTTTCCTCGCACACCGCGCGCACGGCGGCGGGCATCCGCGAGACCGCTTCTTTGAACACCGCGCGCCCTTCCATCACCGGAATCGGATCGCTCGCGTCAATCTGTTCCCGGCTGACGTAAGGCCGTTTGCGGAAGCCGACGCCCGGCACGTACAGCGCCTCGACGTTGCTGCCGTCGGTGAATAGCTTCGTCGCCAAGAGGCCGCGGCTCTCGTCATCGACCGCCTCGATCACGACCGCGCCCGCGCCGTCGCCGAAGAGCACCGTCCGGTCGCGGATCGCCGTATTCGCCGCGTACTCCTCCGGCGTCACCTGCCGGTCATCCCTACCGATCGTGATGTCCCAACCATTCTCCCAAGGCATGAACGGCGTATGCACCTCGGCGCCGATGAGCAGCACGCGCTGGTGCTTGCCGCTCCGGATCAACGCATCGGCGAGATCGAGGCCGTAGAGGAAGCCGGAGCATTGCTGGCGGATGTCGTAGCACGCGATCTCGCCGAAGCCCATCTTCGCCTGCACCACGGGGCCGTTGCCGGGGAAGAAGTAGTTCGGCGTCATCGTGGCGAAGACGAGCGCGTCGATGTCGCCCGTCTCGCGCCCCGCCGCCGCGAGCGCGTTGCGCGCGGCGATCATCCCCAGCTCCGCCGACCCTTCGCCCGGATCGGCGTAGTAGCGTTGCTCGATGCCGCTCCGCGTCCGGATCCACTCGTCGGACGTGTCCATGATCCGGCTGAGCATCTCGTTCGTGACGACGTTCTTCGGGATGCCGATGCCGGAGCCCGTGATGATTGCGCGCATGACGCGGATTCTAGTGTCATCCTGAGCGGGCGCGGCCCGCGGCGTTTGTTGGCCAAGCCTTCACGAGGCGTGGCGTCTTCGCCGGCCTTCATGAAAGTCACGAGATCGCAGAGGCGACGGCAGGGGACGGCCTCTTTCCCGTGTCATCCTGAGCGGGCGCGGCCCGCTGCGTTGTTGGCCAAGCCTTCACGAGGCGTGGCTTCTTCGCCGGCCTTCATGAAAGTCACGACATCGCAGAGGCGACGGCAGGGGACGGCCTCTTTCCCGTGTCATCCTGAGATGCTCCGTTGGAGATCAAGGGGAAAGACGAGTGAAGCGAGAGGAGTCGAAGGGGGGCTGGGAAGCGAGCACGCCGTGGATGGCGTGGAGGAGCTTGCGCATGACGGCGATGGTGGCGGCCAGAGGTTTCTTGCCTCGAGCGAGAAGCCGTTGGTAGAAGGCCTGAACGTATTGATCGTGCCGGATAGCGGCGAAGGCGGGAAGGAACAAGGCAGCTCGGATGTAACGATTGCCCGCTTTCGAGATCCGGGCAGGACGGTGGACTGACGTCCCGGACTCATGGTGTTTGGGGTCAAGCCCCGAGTAAGCGACCAGCTGGCGAGCGGTCATGTCGGCGGGAAGCATCAACAGTTCGGCGGTGAGCTGCAGAGCGGTGACAGAGCCGATGCCGCTGATGGTCTGGAGTAGCTGGTAACAGTGCTGCAGATCCTGATGGCGCTTCACGATCTCCAGAGCTTGCTCCTTCATCCGGTCGATCCGCCGCTCCAGGTGGCGGATCATGACCTCGATGTCGTTGCGGATCAGATCGGTCAACTCTTTGGCAGCTTCCGCAGCAGCGCGACGGTTCTTCTCTTGAACGATCATTCGTTGGAGCGCGGCAATGCGGCGCAGCATGGCTCGCAAGGCAAGACGTTCCGGGGTGGGAGCCGTCCACTCGACGAAGGGCATACGCTGCAGATAGTCGAGCAATAGGTCAGCATCAGCCAAGTCCGTTTTCGAGCGCTGCATGCGAGCCTTGGCGTAGTCGGCGCTGACCCGCGGGTTGAGCACCATCACGGCCACGCCGGCTTCGGCCAGCGTCAGACAAGCACTCAGGCCGTAGATGCCGGTCGCTTCCAGACAGACAGAGATCTGCTCGGTCTCCCCATCGCCAAGCCATCGCAGCAACTGACGATGCCCAGCGGTGGTGTTGTTGAACGAGCGCCGCCCAAAGAGTTGCCCGTCGCGGCTCGCCGCCACGGTCAACTCTTTGGCGCTCACATCGATCCCGGCCTGAACGATCACTTTCCCGGACATAAAGACTCCTTCGCCTCATGTTCGGTCAGCCGGGTTCCCCGACCCTGTACCTTCGCCAGCCCAGCTTGTGGACACAGGCTCGCAGCCTCGGATGCTCCACGGCTTTGGCGACGAGGGCGGGGGACCTATCTCAGGTTCAAGCTCGTAGCTTCTGCCGCAATGGGTCTCCCCGGCTTCCCGTCACCTCTCACGGTACAAGCCGCGAAGACGGCGAAGGATCTCCTGATGCGTGCGCTCAGCGCTCGTGCCGGGAGATCCTTCGGCGTCTTCGCGCCTCAGGATGACACGCGCCGGCTGACACGGCGCCGGCCTACGCGTCCGGTGTCGCGTGCAACGACCGCAGATCGTCCACGTCGAACGTGTACTTGCGGCCGCAGAACTGGCAGACGACTTCGGTTCCGCCCTCGTCGATCATCTCGCTCAGCTCGTCCGGCGGGAACAGCTGCAGCGGCGCGAGCGCGCGTTCGCGCGTGCACGGGCAGGTGTAGCTGAGCGGCACGTTGAAGCTGGGATCGAGCTGCTTGTAGTCGAGGCCGTGCAGCACCTGAGCGACGACGTCTTCGATCGGCATCTTCTCGATCAGCGTCGACAGCGGCGGCGCTTCCTTGATCAGCGCCTCCATGCGAGCGATGGACTCCTCGGTCGTGTGCGGAAACGTCTGGATGATGATCCCGCCCGCCGCGGCGACGCCGTCCCGCCGATTGAGCACTCCGAGGAGGACCGCGGAGTGGATCTGTTCGGAGGTGTGCAGATAGCGCGTGATCTCCTGCGCGACGCCGCTGCCGCCGAGCGTCAGCTGCGACGTGTACGGCTTGCCCGCCGGTGGAGTGCCGCGGATCACCGTCAGGACGCCGTGGCCGATCGCGCGCGGGACGTCGAGCGACAGGTCCGGCGGTGCGCCGTTCTCCACATACCCGCGAGCATGCCCGGCCACCGTTCCCTCGGCGATCAGCGTCCCGAGGGCGCCGTCTCCTTCGAAACGGAGCGTGACGTACTGGTTCTTGATGTTCTTGTCGAGGAGGCGGGCGAGGAGGAGCGAGCCGGTGAGGGCTCGGCCGAGGGCGTCGGTGGCGACGGGGGCGAGATCGAGCAGCTCGCGCGCGGTCTCGACTGTGTGCGTGGTCTGCGCGGCGAGGATGCGGAAGTCACCATTTTCCGCCATTCCCTGAATGAGGCGATCGGACATTGGACGACCGAAAACGCTCCGGCTCGACGCTTGCTTCCATGCCTTTCCAGCGGAGGTTGCTATGAAGAAGTTCTCGATGCTTGTCCTCGTGCTCGCCCTGGCCGCCTGCAAAGTGGAGAAGACCGGCGAAGACACGTACAAAGTCACGACTCCGACGCCGGAGGCGAAGGAGGCGGCGGAGAAGGCGAAGGAGCAGGCGAAAGTCGTCGGCGCGGAAGTGAAGGAAAACGCCGGCAAGGCCGCGGAGGCGACCGGAACCGCGCTGCAGGAGCTCGGGCAAAAGGCGCAGGACAAGACGTCGACGCCCGAGAAAACGACGACCGTGACCGAAACGACAGTAACGACGTCCACGACGGCCACGACCACGACCAGACACTGAAAACGTAGGGCCGGCTCTCCAGCCGGCCGCAGTCAAGAACGAGGCGGCGGGCTCGCCCGCCGCGACATATTTTTTCTGGGCCGGCTGGAGAGCCGGCCCTACATTGTGCTGACCATGTTCGAATCCCTCCCGCCCATCGGCTTTGGCGGCATGCCGCTGTCCATCCAAGGCCGCCCTTCCGAGGAGGTCGGGCGGCGTGTGATTCAGGCGGCGGTGGATGCCGGGATGACGCTCGTCGACACGGCGGACGTCTACTGCCTCGACGACTCCGACATCGGCCACAACGAGCGCCTCATCGCCTCGGCGTTGCAGGGCCGCAGCGACGTCAACATCGCGACGAAAGGCGGTCTGCGTCGACCGCGCGGCGCATGGACGAACGACGCCTCGCCGCAGCATCTGCGCGAGGCGTGCGAGAAGAGCCTGCGCGCTCTCGGCGTCGACCAGATCTGGTTGTATCAGCTGCACGCGCCCGATCCGCGCGTATCGTTCGCGTCCAGCGTCGAAGCGCTCGCCGAGCTGCAGCGCGAGGGGAAAATCCGGCACGTCGGCCTGAGCAACGTCTCGGTCAAAGAGATCGAGCTCGCGCGGAGCATCGTGAACGTCGTCTCCGTGCAGAACCGGCTGAATCCCTACTTCCGCGAGTCGATCCCGGTCGCGAAGTACTGCGCGAAGGAGGACATCGCGTTCCTCGCCTACAGCCCGGTCGGCGGCGGCAGACTGGCGAAGAAACTGCCCGAATTCGACGTCCTCTGGCCGATCGCCGCGTCGCACGATGCGTCGGTGCACGCGGTCACGATCGCCTGGGTGCGCGCGCAGGGAAGCACGGTGATTCCGATTCCCGCGGCGCGCACCGCCGAGCATGCAATCGACAGCGCGAAGGCGGCGTCGATCACGCTCACGGCGGATGAGCTCGCGCGCATCGACGAAGCCGAGTTCTCTCGCGCTTGATTTGCTTTATGCTGCGCGCGAACGATGGAAGCAGATCCGCAGCAGTTCGACTCCGCGAATGACTGGACGGTCGACGACTCGTCCTCCCTCTACATGATCGACCGCTGGGGCGGCGGCTATTTCGGCGTCAATCCGAATGGCGACCTCACCGTCACCCCGCTCCAGAACAACGGCGTGGCCGTCCCGATCATCGACGCCTTGCGCGAAGCGCAGAAGCTCAATCTCCAGACGCCGCTGCTGATCCGCTTTCAGGATCTCGTGCGCCACCGCGTCGAAGCGCTGAACGGCGCATTCGCCAAAGCGATCGAGGAGCATAACTACCGCGGGCGTTACCGCGGCGTCTTCCCGATCAAGGTCAACCAGCTGCGCGAAGTCGTCGAAGAGATCCTCGACGCCGGCAAACCGTTCAATTACGGCATCGAAGTCGGATCCAAGCCGGAGATCTTCGCCGGCCTGGCCGTGCATCAGGATCCCGAGGCGCTGATCGTCTGCAATGGATACAAGGATGCGAGCTACATCCGCATGGCCATGCTCGGCCGGCGGCTGGGCAAGAAGGTGATCGTGATCGCGGAGAAGCTCTCCGAGATCCGGCAGATCGCGCAGATCGCGGCGGAGATGAACGTCGAGCCGTGGATCGGCATCCGCGTGCGGCTCCTCTCGAAAGGCGCCGGCAAATGGGCGACGTCGGGCGGCGAGCACGCGAAATTCGGCCTCTCGACAGCCGAGATCCTCGAGGCGATCGACATCCTGC
>JAFAVZ010000369.1 GCA_019242175.1 Acidobacteriota bacterium | reverse complement strand
TTCTTCTACATGAAACGCGCGCCGGAGCCGCGGCCGGACTGGATCGACATCTGCCCGATCCCGCACTCCGCCGAGATCGTGAAGTATCCGATCGTCCAGGACCTTCCGTCCCTCCTCTGGCTCATCAACCTCGGTTGCATCGATCTCAACCAGTGGTACGCCGGCTGCGACGACATCGACCGCCCGGACGTCCTCCATTTCGACCTCGATCCCGGCCCCGGCGCGAACTTCGACAAAGTGCGCGAAGTCGCCCTCCGCGTCCGCGACATCCTCGACCATCTCGGCATGCCTTCGTATCCGAAGACGACCGGCTCGAAAGGCATCCACGTGTACGTACCGATCGTGCGCGGGCCGTTGCAGAAGGAAGTGTGGGGCGTGGCGAAGACGATCGCCGTGGAGCTCGAACGCCAGCATCCGAAGCTGATCACGGCCGAGTACCGGAAGGTGAACCGGCCGTATGGACGCATCCTCGTCGACTACAACCAGAACGCGTGGGGCCGCACGCTGGCTTCGATTTACTCCGTGCGCCCGACGCCGTTCGCCGGCGTTTCGACGCCCGTCGAGTGGGAGGAGGTCGAGGGCGGAATCCGGATGGAAGACTTCCGCATCGACAACGTGCGGGAGCGGGTGAAGAAGATCGGCGATCTGTGGAAGCCGATGCTCGGGAAGAGGCGCGTCGACCTGTTCAAGCAGTTCGCGAAGAAATGAGCCGCGGTGCGCGTTGCAAGCGGCCGTGAAACGACTGCTGCTGCTCCTCCTTTGCGCCGCTTCTCTCAGCGCGCAAACCGTTCGCATCACCGAGAAGCCGGCCGGGCTCGTGCACGGCATCCTGCGCGTGCCGATCGTCGCGACGGCGCCCGTGACGAAGCTCGAGCTGCTGATCAACAACGTGAAGTGGGCAGAGGCGCCGGGGACGCAGGCGACGGTGCAGGTGAACGTCGGCGAGTTCATCCGCCGGCTGCGGATGCGCGCCGTCGGCTACGACGCGGCGGGCAACGTCGTCGGGGCGGACGAGATGGTCGTGAACGATCCGCGTCCGCCGTTCCGCGTGCGTTTGCAGGCGCCGGCGAAGTTGCCGGAGACGGGCAACATCAACGTCTCGGCGCTCCTCAGTTTCCCGAACGAGATCCGCATCGCCGGCGTCGACTTCTACGTCGGCGAGGAGAAGGTCGGCACCGCGCTCGCCCCGCCGTACGCGGCGTCGTTCGATGCGGCGAAGTTTCCGAATGCCGTTTACGCGCGGGTCGTGGCGCGAGCGATCACCGGCGAAGAGGCGAACGACGTCGCGTTCTTCGGCGACACGCCGCGCGACGCGATCGACGTCACACTCCAACACATCCCCGTCTCCATCGCCGACGGCTCGAAGCCGCTGAAGCTCGAAGATCTCTCGCTGATCGACGACGGCCAGGCGAAGAAGATCGAGGCTTTGCAGGCCGCGGCCGAGCAGCCGCTGTACGTCGTGCTCCTGATCGACTACTCCGAGAGCATGCTCGAAGAACTGCCGGTCGTCGCCGCGGCGGCGAAGCAGTTCGCGAAAGCCGTGCTCCGGCCGCAGGACCGCATCGCGATCGTCGGCTTCAACCAGCGGACGTTCTGGCTCACCGGATTCACGAACGACTGGAACGCCGCGGCGCAGGCCGTCGATCGGGTGAAGCCGATCGGCGAGACGCATCTCTACGACAGCGCGATCGAGATGCTGTACGAGCTGCAGAAACAGCCCGGCCGCCATGCGCTCGTGCTCCTCACGGACGGCGTCGATCAGGGCAGCGCGTTCAAGCTCGATCACCTCGTGCACTACGCCCGCTACGCCGGCGTCCCGCTCTATCCCGTGATCAAGAACAAGCGCCTCTCGCAGCTGATGCGGTTCGGCGTCGGCCGTCTCGAAGCGCGACGCCTGCAATCGATCGCGAAGGACACCGGCGCGACGTACTTCATCATTCAGCAGGAGCGCGAGCTTCCCGGCGTGTACAACCGCATCGCCGCGGAGCTGCGCCAGCAGTACCAGATCGTGTTCTATTCGTCGGCGACCGGATCGGATGCGTGGCACCCGATTCGGGTGGATACGAGGGGCGGCCAACAGCTGCGGACGCCGAAGGGGTACTTTCCCTGACGGGAAGTTGCTGGGTGCTGGGTGCTAGTTGCTAGTTGCTGGTTGCTGGTTGCTGGTTGCTGGTTGCTCGCGCGGCAGCGCCTGGAACGATCCGAGGCGCAAGTAACCAGTAACCAGCAACCAGTAACCAGCAACCAGTAACCAGCAACCAGCACCCAGCACCCAGTAACCAGCAACGTGCTGTAAGGCACAAGTCGTGAAAAACGCACGGCTGTGACCGACAAGGGCTCGTCCCTGTTTCCGGAGCCGCGGCGTCGGCGCCGCATCTACCGCGGGCTCGAGTCCGAGCGGCAGGAGCACATCTTCACCTGGGTCGCGGTGGTCGTCATCCTGCTCTTCGTCACGTTCTGGGTCGGCGCGATCGTCGAGGCGCGGCGGCAGCATCTCGAAGAGCTGGCTGAGGCTCGGGAGGCGGGGGCGACTGTGGCACCGCCGGTTGCGCCCCCATCCCCCGCCCAGCAAATCGCCAGCTCCCTGCTCACGCGAGACAAGCCGGCCACGGCCTACATCACGGACGCGATGCTCGGCTTCCTCAACCCGCTGCGCGGCAAGAGCGGCAAGGTCTACTTCGCCACGCGCACGCCGGGGAGCGCGATCGCCCCGGACGCGCCGGACGAGGCGAGCGCCGTGCTCTCCGAGGGCGAGGCGACGGGCGAGGTCTCGCCGGACTTCGTGGCGCCGGACGAGCCGGGCGTTTACAACCTCGCCGTGCAGGTGAATCAGGCCACGCGCCAGATCAACGACCTCAGCGTCGTCACGCTCGTCCCGTTCTCCGAAAAGCGCGGAGGCCGCATCGGCCTCTACTACCTCGGCAGCTGGCCGTTCGAGGGCGGCGGCAAACCGAAGTCCGCGTCGTACGCGAATCCGAGCGGGTTCATCGAAGTCACGCTGGAGAATCGCGACACGCAGATCTCCGAGCACTTCCGTCTGCGCGACTTCCTCACCAAAGACCAGCCGAACGTGTGGCCGAAGTACCTGCTGCTCAGCCCGAACCTCCTCGACAAGCTCGAGGCGACGATCCAGGAGCTGGAGGCGGCCGGGCATCCGGTGAAGAAGGTGACGGTGATGAGCGGCTTCCGCACGCCGCGCTACAACCACAGCGGCGGCAACACCGCGGGTCGAGCCAACCTCAGCCGGCACATGTACGGCGACGCGTCCGACATCTTCGTCGACAACGACGGCAACGGGATGATGGACGACCTCAATCACGACGGCCGCGTCGACGCGAAAGACGCGGAGGTCATCCAACAAGCGGCTGATCGGGTGGAGCGGAAGTACCCCTCGCTCATCGGCGGAATTGGCGTTTATTCAGCATGCTGCGGCCATGGGCCGTTCACGCACATCGACGTGCGCGGGTTCCGCGCGCGTTGGCGCGGGACGGGCAATGGCTAGCGGGGATTGTGAAGTAGAAAAGCCGCTTCGGGCGCCAGGGGCGGCCGAGGCTTGGCCAATCAACGGTGCCGGCCGTGCCGGCGGAGGTTTTTGTGGCTGAAGAAGAAGTGAGATGTCCCGAATGCTCGACGCTCCGGCCGGATCCGTCGAAGCCCTGTCCGGCTTGCGGCGCGCCGCCGATCGTGGAAGGCGAGCATCGCCAACGCGAGGCGGAAGTGCGCACCGAGGACCTGGAGCCTTACGTCACGCTCCGCTACATCGCGCGGCTGTTCAAGATCCTCGCCGCGCTGATGGTGATCATGCTGATCGGCGAGGTCGCCACCGGCATCGTGACGGAAGGGAAGGCGGCGCTGTTCACGCTGATCGGCGAAGCAACGCGCCTGCTCGTGCTCGCCGGCCTGATGTGGGGCGGCGGCGACATCACCGTGCTGCTCATCGACGCCGGCCATGACCTGCGCGTCGCGCGCATCCTCCTCGGGAGGATCAACGCGGAACTGCACCGCAAGAACGAGAGCGGAAAATAACGTGGAACGTGGGAACCGGCTTCAGCCGGTTCCGGGGCGGGCTGAGCCCGCCCCCACGTTTGCTACTTGCCCGTTTCGGTAGGCTCGCCGGCGGCGACCCATTCGTCCCAACCGCCGATCAACGCCGCGGTGTTGGCCATCTTGTGAGCGTTGAGGCCGAGAACGGCGAGCGCGGCCGTGTGCTCGGCGGGGCAGGCGCAGTAGGTGATCACCATCTTGTTCGGCGGCAGCTCGCGGAGGCGGAGCGCCAACTGGCTGAACGGGATGCTCAGCGCTCCCTTGATGTGTCCCCGCTTGAACGTGTCTTCGGAGCGAACGTCGACGAACACGGCCTTGCCCGCGTCGGAGAGGCGGATCGCCTCGTCGCGCTTGATGCGCTTTGCCTTGTCGAGCGACGGCTCGGCGGCCGGCGTCGTGGCGTTCATCTGCTGCGGGGTGGAGGGCGGCGGCGTGGTCTTGCGCGGCTTGTACTGCGCGCTGGCGGCGCCGGCGAGAAGCAGGGTGGCGAGGGAGAGGATCGAGAGTTTG
>JAFAVZ010000177.1 GCA_019242175.1 Acidobacteriota bacterium | reverse complement strand
ACGACGAGCTTCTTGAGGCGCGTCTCGCTGTCGGCCACCTTCTGCCGAACGTGTAGCTCCTTCGCCAGGCGAAGACGCTTGTCGTAGTCGTCGCCGAACTTCGGCTCGTCGGCGGCCAGCTTGAGGTAGTCGCTGTATTGCTTCTCGACACCCGTCAACGTCTTGACGAAGTCGTTCGGCGGCGCATATCCGCGGATGATGCCCGCCACGGTGAGGTCGTGGGTGAGGACGAGGAACGTGGGGAGGGTGGTGACGCCGAACTTCTGGGCCAGCTGCGAGCCTTCGCCGCCGTCTTCGGTGTTGAGCCGGAGGAGGACCATGTCGTCCGTCGCGAGCTGGAAGGCGGCGGAGGGGAAGACTTCCTGCTCCATGCGATGGCACCAGCCGCACCAGTCGGCGAACAGGTCGACGAAGATGAGGCGCTGCTTGTCTTTGGCTTTCTTCTGCGCCGTGACCAGCGATTTGATCCAGGGAGCGGCCATCGCCCCCGGCGCGAAGGCCGCGAGCAACACGGCGAGCAGAACGAGACGTTTCAAAGGGAGTCCTCCGTTACCGACCCGAAAACGTGTGTGAGGAACGGCTATTCCGCGGCCATGCTACCGGCGGGTGACAACTCCGTCGCCGTCTGTTTCCGCTCCTCCGCCCGGCGCCGCGCCGCATCCAGGAATGCGCCGAAGATCCGCGACGCGGAGTCTTCGCCGGTCATGTCCTCCGGATGCCATTGGACGCCGAGGTAGAAGGGATGGTTCGGGTCTTCGACGCCTTCGACGATGCCGTCCGGCGCATGCGCCGTCACGCGCAGCCCTTGGCCGACGTCGCGCACGGCCTGATGGTGCGACGAGTTCACGCTCAGCTCGCGCGCGCCGACGATCTCCGCCAGCCGCGTCCCCTGCTCCACGTTCACCTCGTGCCGCCCCCGATCCTCCGGGATGCTGGCGTGCTGGATCTCGGTCTCGTACTGCGAATGGATGTCCTGGAAGAGCGTGCCACCTGCTGCGATGTTCATCATCTGCAGGCCGAGGCAGATGCCGAGCGTCGGGACGCCGGCTTCGCGGGCGATCTTCGCCAGGGAGAGGTCGTTCGATTGCCGGCGCGGATCCATCGGCTCAACGGTCTCGTGCTTCTCCTCGCCGTAGAGAGCCGGATCGCAGTCTTCGCCTCCTGCGAGGAGGATTCCATCCAATGTTTTGGCGAGCTCGGCTGCATTTTCCGGCTGAGGCGGGATCAGCACCGCCACCGCCCCCGCCTTCCGCAGCGCCTCGGTATACGTGGTGTAGACGAAGGCCTGGTCGCGCTTGCCTGGCGTGAGGAAGAGGTCGGTTCCGATGCCGATCACGGGCTTGGTCATCTGGCTATCCTAGCGAAATTCGAGACACGCCTCGGGCGTTTTTCCCGGAACATTGATCAAAATAACTATGCGTCGCCTGCTCCCACTCGCCCTCGCCGCCGCTGCGTTTCCCTTGCACGCGGAGGACCACGGGACGGATGCGTTGCGCTCCGTGCCCTCCGCCGGGACGCGCCTCGTCCTCCAGGCGATTCCACCATTCGTGGAACGGCTGTTCGTACCGGTGATGCCGGAGACGTCGAATGCGTTCTCCGTGGCGACGCAGAAGATCGAAGCCGTGCTCGAGGCGCCTGCCGGTTTCGCGCTCGACCTGCACAACGGCGACCTGTCCATTACCGCCCCGCCCGGTGAAGCCGCCGGCTACGCCCGCATCCTCCTCGGCGGGCGCGAGCTCACGCTGACGCTCGTGAATCTCATCCCCTCCGACCGCGTACAGAACGGCGTGCTCGAGGGCTACCAGCTCGGCGAGTACCGCGAGCCGATGAAAGGCCTCGCGTCTTACGAGAAGCCGCTGGGCTTCATGCGTCTGTCGGAAGCGAATGCGGATCTCTGGGTCGCTGACCACTACCGGATGCGCGACTTCCAGTGCAAGCTCGATGGCGGCTCGAAGTTTCTGATCCTTCGGCCTGAGGCGCTGCTAAAGCTCGAGTTGCTGCAACACGAGCTCGCCGCGCGCGGCATCGCTTTCGACCGCTTCACGATCATGTCCGGCTACCGGACGCCGTACTACAACGCCCGCATAGGCAACGAGACGTCTTACTCGCGCCACCTCTACGGCGACGCGATGGACATCTTCATCGACCAGAACGCCGACGGCCGCATGGACGACCTGAACCACGACGGCCGCATCGACTCTGGCGACGCCCGCGTCCTGCAGTCCATCGCCGCAGGCCTCGACGAGTCGCCGCAATGGAGCTGGCTGAAAGGCGGCGCCGGCGTGTACCACGCAAACGCCGCACACGGTCCTTACGTGCACGTGGATGCACGCGGGTTCGTGGCGCGGTGGGGCGTGTAGAATTTGCCGATGACTCTGCGAGAGATCGTTCACTCCGATCCCGACATCCTCGGAGGCACGCCTGTATTCGTCGGCACGCGCGTCCCGGTGCGCATCCTGCTCGATTACCTCGAGGGCGGTGACCCGCTCGAGGAGTTTCTGGAGAACTACCCGAGCGTCGCGCGCGAACAGGCAGTGGCGTTTCTCGAAGAAGCTGGCCGCGCCGTTCTGGACCGCATCGCGTGAGACGTGTCCTCTTCGACGAGATGATGCCGCGGAAACTGCGGCGCGACCTGCCGGACTTCTCGATTCGAACTGCGCAGGAAGAAGGATGGGGTTCGTTCAAGAACGGTGAGCTCCTTCGACGCGCATCCGCCAGCTTCGACGTTCTGCTCACCGCGGACCAGCGGATGCGATTCCAGCAGCACGTCCCCTCTTTTGATATCGGGATCGTAGTGATCGAGGTTCCGGACATGCGGCTCCTCTACATCCGTGCGCTCGTGCCCCAAATTCGCGAAGCCCTCGCTCGCGTCGTCAGCGGTGAAGTCATCCTGGTCACGAGCGGCATAGCTCCCCGCGATCACTGACCGCTCCTTAACGACACGTGTTCGATGCGAAGCGCATCATCGACGCGGGCCACGATCGCGACGGCTACGGCGAGGCAGGAGCCACCGCCGCATCGAATTCACCGACCTGCGCGGACGCCGTCTACCGCATCGGCAGCGTCACCGTTGCGATACATCCGCGCGCGTCGCTCCGATTCTCCAAAGTGAGCGTGCCGCCGTGCGCGTCGGCGATCTGGCGGCTGAGCACGAGGCCGATGCCGCTGCCGGTCGGCTTCGTCGTGAAGAAAGGAACGAACAGGTTTGCCGTCGCGGCGAGGCCGAGGCCTTCGTCGATCACTTCCACGATTGCGTTCGCGCCGCGCGCGTGCCACGCGACCCGCACCGAGCCATCCGGCTCCAGCGACGCGTCGACCGCATTGCGCAGCAGATTGATGAGCAGCTGTTCGAGTTGATCGGGATCGGCGTCGATCGCGACCGGCGGGCCGGCGTCGATCGCGATCGGCAAGCGTGTTTCGAGTGCGGCAACGCGTCGCACGAGCGCACCGAGATCCACCATCGTCTTCCGC
>JAFAVZ010000621.1 GCA_019242175.1 Acidobacteriota bacterium | reverse complement strand
GCCGAGCTTCTCGAACGTCTTGCGCAGCTCCGGATCGACTTCGTCCAGCGACTCCAGCTTCTTCTTCTGCTTCGGCGCGGAGTAGTAGCGAATCGCCTGGTAGTCGATCGGATTGATGGTGACGTTGGCCCAGGTCGGCTCGGAGAGGGTGAGCCAGTGGCGGAAGGCCTTGAGGCGCCACTCCAGCAGCCACTCCGGCTCGCCCTTCTTCTCCGAGATGAGGCGGACGATGTCTTCGTTCAGCCCGGGCGGAACGGTGTCGGCTTCGATGTCGGTGACGAAGCCGTACTTGTACTCCTGATTCGCGATCTGTTCGATCGTCTCGTTCATGACGGATTCTCCATGGCGGAGGCGAAGAGGTCTGCGCCGAGGGCCGGCGCGGTCGGGACGCCGCCGCGTACGAGGTCACCGAGCGTGACCTGGTCGAATGCTCCCTTGATGGCTCGATTGATTCCGGACATGAGGCGCCGCGAGGGACAGCCCGTGCGGATAGTGCAACGCGCCTTTCCCTCGCCATCCTGCGTCTCGCAGTCGACGAGGTCCCACGGCCCCTCGAGCGCCTCCAGCAGCTGCCCAAGCGTGACCGCCTCGACATCGCCCCGGAACGAGTACCCTCCCCCGACGCCACGGTGGGAGTCGATGATCCCGCCGTGATGCAGAGTCTTGAGGACCTTGGTGATCATCGGGATGGGAAGGTGGTAGAAGGCCGCGATCTCCCGCGCAGCGACGATCTCCCCCGCCTTGCGGGCGAGGTAAACGGAGGCAAGAAGGCCGTAGTCGGTGAGCTTGGAGATTTTGAGCATGCGCCGGAAACCGTGAGGAGCGAAAACAGTACCAAGATGGTACGGTTTGGTCAACAGAGGGAGGGGGAGGGATGTTCCGGGAGGGGGGTGAGTTCTACTCACGGAAGAGTTTTTGCGGCCCACGACCTTCATGGCTAACGTAGGGGACCATGGGCTCGAACGCATTCTCGCTATACTTCGAACGACTCCCCCGTCATCGTTGTGGATCCGCTTACCGCGCAAGACTCGCCGATCAGAACCTGTTGCCCCGGTGGGTAAAGGGCTCGCGATGAATAAGATCCGATTCCGATTCGATCAGGAAAAGCTGGTGAACGCGTTGGCGTTCTTCTCCAAGCACGGCGTTGCCGGCCTGGACCGGATGAAGATCGCCAAGCTCCTCTTCCTCGCCGACCGCATCCATCTGCTCCGCTACGGCCGTCCCATCACTGGCGACCGGTACGTATGCATGGAGCATGGTCCCGTGGCCTCCGTGACTCACGACTTGGTCAACGCCCGGCTCTCCGACGATCCGGATGCAGAGATCATGAATGAGTACTTCGACGTCGGCCGTTCGCGGACGCATCCGGAGTTGATCGCGAAGCGCGAACCCGACCTCGATGTCTTTTCCGAGACCGATCTCGAAGTGTTGCGAGAGGTCGTCGAGAGTTTCGGGCAGAAAACGGCGTGGCAGTTGCGCGATCTCGCCCACGAGTACCCGGAGATCATCGCCGCGTCGAGCCAACGCACCGAGCAAAAGAAGAAAGCTGTGCCGATCCCCTTTGAAGTCTTTGCGGAGGAGAACACCTCGCTCGGCCGGCTACTCCGGGAAGATCAGGAAGACCGGTCCTTCGCGGAGTCCTTGACCTGGTGACTGCGGTCGATGGCCTCGCCGACGCTCCACCGCGGGATTGTGTTTCGTGCAGAGCACGACTCCACGTTTGAGTCCTGGGGCAGCGAGGAGCCACGAGCGAAGTTCTGCGTGGTTTTCAACGCCGAGCCAGCAATAGGCGACGCCGATGTTCATTACTTCATGTGTACGTCGAAGGTCGCGAGACTCCGTGAGACGCCATCCCTCCACTCCGACATCCTCTTCCTCGAAGCGGGGGCCTACGCCTGCTTCTCGCTGGAAACGGCCATCGACTTTCGCACGCTCTATGTCGTCCCGCTGCCGAAGCTGATCTCGCATCGCATGAAGATCGTCGGTGAGCTGACGCCCGCGGATGTCCGGCGATGCGAGGAGATCGTGGCCACCGCCCGCGTCCTCGAGGGCCGCGCCAAGAAGTTGCTCGGCCTGCGCTGAACCGCTCCTACCGCGCCGCCCGCCGCCGCACCTGCGGATCGGCCACCAGCGTCTCGGGCGACACCCGCATCACCACCGTCTGCGCCTCGGCCGTGCTGGGCTCGGTCGCGCAGTTGTGGGCGGGGTCGGGGGTGATCGACGCGACGAGCTCGCGGGAGATCCAGAGCGAGCCGTCCGGCTCCTGGGCGCGGGGCACGTAGAGGTAGAAAGAGTCGATGCAGTACGTGGGGGTGGAGAGGCCGTAGCGCATCGCCACGCCGTTCACGATCCGCACGACGCCGTTCCGTTGGCCGAGCCAGAGCGAGCCGTCCGCGGTGAGCAGCGGCCGTTCGGTCCAGATGATGTCCTTCGGCAGCTTGATCAGCTCCAGCACGTCGCCGAAAGCGCTGATGCGGACGGCCGAGCTGGACTCGGGGCTGGTGATCCACACCGTGCCGTCGGGAGCGGCAGCGATGCGCCCGCCGTAGCAGCGGACGGGCAGCTGCAGCGGCGTGACGCCGCCCAAAGCCTGAATGTGGTAGATCACGTTCGCAGCGAACAGCTGGGTCAGCCAGACGGTGCCGTCGGTGGCGACAGCGAGATCGTAAGGCGTCGCGGTCGGTGCGAGGCGTTCCGTCGTGCCGCCGGAGTTGTCGACGTAGCCGATGTTCGCATTCGTCCGCGCGAACCAGACGCCGCCGTAGGGAGCCGCGGCCACGCTCGTCACCGTGCGGCCGATCGCGAGATTGGTCTGATGGTGGTCGAGGTCGACCACGGAGACGCCATTCGGGGTTCCGAACCAGAAGCGTCCGTCGTTGCCGACCACCACGTCCGACGTCGGGTTGTAGTTCGCCGTCGTGAAAAGCCAGAGCTTGCCATCGGAGCCGAGCACGGCGTCTTTCAACCGTTCGCCGAGGTCGAGGCGGTACTCCTCCTGAGCCTGCGCCGTGGCGGCGAGCAGGAGAAACACCATGGCGAGTGCCCTGAGCAGCGAGCGCACAGGGATCGTTCTAGCAAGATCACAACGCCCTTGCAACCCGAGGCGGTTCGTGCGGTAAATTTCGCCGGGAGAGGGAATTCGCGCGAAGCCCGGCGTCGCGAATAGGACATTCAACATCCCCGTTCTCACGCGGACCCCGGCGGGTTCATACTACGCGGGCAAAATGGGAGGTGCTGTCATTTCGGCAACTGAGCAAAAGCAAAAAGACTGGGTGAACATCCTTTTCCTCACCCTCACGCCGCTCATCGGAAGCGTCGGCGTGATCGCCTGGACGATGACGCATGGCTTCCACGTCTGGATGCCGCTGCTCACCATCGGCATGTACCTCCTGGTCGGCATGTCCATCTGCGCCGGCTACCACCGCTTCTTCTCCCACAAGAGTTACGAAGCGCACCCGATCGTGCAGGTCTTCTTCGCGTTCTTCGGCGCGATGGCGGCCGAGAACTCGATCCTGGAGTGGTCGGCCCAGCACCGCGTGCATCACAAGCACGTCGACAAAGACTGGGATCCGTACAACATCCGCCGCGGCTTCTGGTACGCGCACATCCTCTGGATCTTCGAGAAGCATCCGGAGCGCGCCAACCAGTTCGACAACGCGCCGGATCTGCTGAAGAACCCGATCGTGATGTGGCAGCACCGCTGGCACAAGGTGATCCTGATCGTCGGCGGCTTCGGCCTGCCG
>JAFAVZ010000435.1 GCA_019242175.1 Acidobacteriota bacterium | reverse complement strand
GAAGACCGGCCGCCGCGGCACCGGCCCTTGCGAACGCGTCGTGATGCAGGCATTCGTCGCCGGCCAGGAGCCCGATCACGATTGCAGCGGCGCGACGGTCGCCGTGAGCAAGCTGCCGTACTACCTGCAACGCCCGTTCTACCAGCCGAAGGAATCGGAGCCGACGCAAGCCGCAAACGACGCCTCCGCGCAGTCGGGGGAAGGGGCGGAGTCGCCCGCGCCAAGCGTGGAAGGGGCACCGCCGGCGCAAGCGGCTCCACCGCCGCCGCCCGCGCCCACCACGACCAGCAACGGAATGTAACGAACGTGGGGCCGGGCTTCAGCCCGTCCCAGGACCGGCTGAAGCCGGTCCTCACGTGCGCCCGCGCCCACCACGACCAGCAACGGAACGTAACGAACGTAGGGACGGGCTTCAGCCCGTCCCAGGACCCGCTGAAGCCGGTCCTCACGTGCGCCCGCGCCCACCACGACCAGCAACGGAATGTAACGAACGTGGGGACGGGCTTCAGCCCGTCCCAGGACCGGCTGAAGCCGGTCCTCACGTGCGCCCGCGCCCACCACGACCAGCAACGCAACGTAACGAACGTGGGGACGGGCTTCAGCCCCTCCCAGACCCGCTGAAGCCGGTCCTCACGTGCGCCGGCGCCCACCACGACCAGCAACGGAATGTAATCAAACGTAGGGCCGGCTCTCCAGCCGGCCCAGCATCGATATTGGGCCGGCTGGAGAGCCGGCCCTACGTTTAAAGGCGTTTCTCCCGTCCTCCCCAGGACGCGCGTTGACCGTCGGCGATGACACGCGACCCCGGAATTTGCCCTGAAAATGCCGTTTATTCCGCGCACAGCCCTTGCGTATAGGCGTGTATATGAAACACATCGCACTTGCCGCCGCGCTCCTTCTTTCCACCGCCGCCTGCGCCAGTTCCAGCTCCGTGAACATCGCGCTGCCGGGATCGTTTCTCGCGAATGCGGAGCGCGTCCCGATGCATCGCAGTGCGTGGACGCAGTCGAAGTCTCCGCTCACTCTCGGCGACTACCGCGTCGTCGCCTTTCACGACGCGAAGAAAACGCACGTGAAGTCGAGCTCCATCGTCCCCATCTATCTCCCCGATCCCACCGAATCCACCGTCAACAACAGCACCACGAAGCAGTCGCTGTACTTCCACTTCAACCAGGCCGACCAGGTCCTCTGGGACGCCGATTGCCAGGCCCGCAGCAAGGGGGAGGGCTTCACCATCCGCGGCACGGGCGGCGAAGTCCGCCGCAACGGCGACATGGTCTGCACCTTCGCCCAGGGCGACGCGCAGTGGAGCATGGCGCTCTGGCAGTACGGCGATCTCTCGAAAGGCTGGACGCACAGCGTCGAAGGACAGCTCACCGATCCGAACGGCAAGCGCTGGGAGATCGAGCCGGTCTACACGATTCTCGGCAAGGAAGGCCACACGCTCACGCTGCCCGAGCCGGTCGGCTTCAGCCTGAAGGATGGCGATGAAGTCGTCGCCGCCGTCGACACGCTCGCCGGAAACAACGGGACGATCCTCTTCTCGAAGAGACTCGACGCCCAGCAGCGCTCCGTCGCCGCCGCGTCGCTCGCGGCAGTGGTTCTCCACCTCGAAGATCGCGGCGGGAGGGTGATCCAGGATCTGTGGTGAGATCTACTCCCCGTAGAAACGAGCACGGAAACGAAAACGGCGGCAGAGATGCCGCCGTTTTTTTCGTCAGGAGCCGACGTATTTCGTGATCATCTCGACCATCTTGTCGCGCGTGAGCGGCTTGCGCATCCACGCGTTCGCACCGGAGCTGGGGAACATCTCCTCCAGCGATTTTTCCGGGAGATCGGAGATGAGGACGATGGGGATGTCCTTCTTGTTCGACTGCGACTTGAGGACTTCGCTGAGGCGGTTGCCCTTGATGCTGGGCAGGTTCACGTCGAGGAAAATGATGTCCGGCGTGTTGCCCGCCAGCACGTGATTGAACTCGATCCAGCTCGAGGCGGTGAGGACCGTACAACCTTCGCGCTCGAGCAAAGCACGTCCCAGTTTGAGCACGAGCGGATTGTCGTCGAGGATCAAAACCGTCGTCTTCGACAAAGGCGGCATTGCTGACATTCTCTCCGTATGGTGGACCCGAAAGGGTGTTTCCTGCCCATGATACATTCACTTCCGGCACCACGCTGAAATCTTCGAGGCTGGCATTGTCCGAAATCCCGACTGCTCCGATGGCTCCTTCCGTCCGCGTTCCGGCCGACTACTACAGCGCGCCGACGTCGACTCTCCGCCCGCTTTTTCCCACCTGGGTGCCGTTCGGTTGCGGCTCCGCATCGCTCGCGTTTCTCCTCCTCCTGTTCGTCGGCGGCGCCTGGGTCCAGCGGGGCGGCATGGAGTCGATGATGAACCTCGTGCTCGGCACCATGCAGACGGAGATGGAGGGGATGTACGCGAAGGACGTTCCGGACGCCGACAAGAAAGCGCTCTCCGAGGCGATGGCGTCGTTTCGGGCGAATGTGCAGGCGGACGTCGTGCCGCTGACGCAAGTGCAAACCGTGCTGAAAATCGTCCAGCCGGCGATCGCCGACAACTCGCTCACCCGCGCCGAGGTCGCAACCATCACCGAAGCGATCCGCAAAGCAAATGTGCCGGCGGCACCGAAGGCTCCGGCGAAGCGGATCCCTTCATGAGCAAGTTCACGCTCGCCTCGCCGTTCCAGCCCCAGGGCGATCAGCCGGAGGCCATCCGCCAGATGGTGGAAGGCATTCAATCCGGGGCGAAGGATCAAGTCCTCCTCGGCGTCACCGGCTCGGGCAAGACGTTCAGCGTGGCGAAGGTGATCGAGTCGATCAACCGCCCAACGCTCGTCCTCAGCCACAACAAGACGCTCGCCGCGCAGCTCTACCAGGAGTTCAAGAACTTCTTTCCCGACAACGGCGTCGCGTACTTCGTTTCGTACTACGACTACTACCAGCCCGAGGCTTACATCCCCCAGACCGATCTTTACATCGAGAAGGAGATGACGAAGAACGACGAGATCGACAAGCTCCGTCTTGCCGCCACGAAGCTCCTCTTCGAGCGTCGCGACGTCATCATCGTCGCCTCGGTCTCCTGCATCTACGGCATCGGCGAGCCTTCGCTCTACTACTCGATGCTCGTGTTCTTCGAGCGCGGCGTCGAGAAGCCGCTGACGGAGTACCTGCGCCGCCTGACGGAGATGCAGTACGAGCGCACGCCGTACGATCTCGCACGCGGCACGTTCCGCGTGCGCGGCGACGTGCTCGAGCTCTGGCCCGCGTACGAGGACGACGCGGTGCGCATCGAGTTCTTCGGCGACGAGATCGACAAGATCACGCGCATCGATCCCATCACCGGCCGCGCCGGCCGTACGTACGATCGCCTCGCCGTGTATCCGCGAACGCACTACGTCACGCCGCGCGAGCGGCTGATGAACGCGATGGAGAACATCCGCGTCGAGCTCGATCAGCGCGTCGCGGAGCTGCGCGCGAACGATCGCCTGCTCGAAGCGCAGCGACTCTCGCAGCGCACGATGTTCGACCTGGAGATGATCGCGGAGCTCGGCTACTGCAACGGCATCGAGAACTACTCGCGCCACCTCTCCGGCCGCCAGCCGGGCGAGCCGCCGCCGACGCTCATCGACTATTTCCCCGAAGATTTCCTGCTCGTGGTCGACGAGTCGCATCAGACGATTCCGCAGGTGCGCGCGATGTGGGGCGGCGACCGCGCGCGCAAAGTCACGCTCGTCGAATACGGCTTCCGCCTGCCGAGCGCGATCGACAACCGCCCGCTCTCCTTCGATGAGTTCGAAGGAAAGCTCGACCAGATCCTCTACGTCTCGGCGACGCCGGGACCGTTCGAGCTGGAGAAGACCGGCGGCAACTTCATCGAGCAGGTGATCCGTCCCACCGGCCTGCTCGATCCGCAGATCGTGATCAAGCCGGTGAAAGGGCAGGTCGACGATCTGATCGGCGAGATCAAGGCCCGCGTGGCGAAGAACGAGCGCACGATGGTCACTACGTTGACCAAGCGGATGGCCGAGGATTTGACGCGGTATCTGATGGAGCTCGGGATCAAGGTCAACTACCTGCACTCGGATGTCGAGACGCTGGAGCGCATCGCGATCCTGCGCGATTTCCGCACCGGCGTGTACGACGTGCTGGTCGGCATCAACCTCCTGCGCGAAGGCCTCGACATTCCCGAAGTTTCGCTCGTGGCCGTGCTCGATGCGGACAAGGAAGGATTCCTTCGCTCGACGACGTCGCTCATCCAGACCATCGGCCGCGCCGCGCGCAACGTGAACGGCATCGCCATCCTTTATGCGGACAAGATGACCGACTCGCTGCGCAACGCGATCGACGAGACGAACCGCCGCCGCGCGATCCAGCAGGCTTACAACGAGGAGCACGGCATCGAGCCGGCGACGATCATCAAGGCCATCGACTCCGACCTCGTGAAGATGGCGAACCTCGACTACCTCGAGCTCGCGCCGCTCCCGGGCGGCAAGGCGAAGCTCGATCTCGCGGAAGGCGAGGACCTCGACAAGGCGATCACCCGCCTGACGAAGGAGATGAAAGACGCGGCGAAGAATCTCGATTTCGAGAAGGCCGCGTCGCTGCGCGATCGCATCCGCGAGCTGAAGGAGATGCGGATCTTCGTATAGGTGAGCGGGCGTCTCGCCCGCAAGCCGACAGGCGTCCTCGCCCGACGGCCCTTCGTCGGCAGCGGCACGACGTACCGCTGCTCGCGGGCGAGACGCCCGCTCACCGTCGCCTGCGATAATCCTCTCCGTATGAAGTGCCCGAGCTGCAAGTTTCCGACTCCTGAAGAAGCGGAAGAGTGCCCGCGCTGTGGCGTCATCTTCGCGAAATGGCAGCCGCGTCCCGTCATCCTCCACGACCACGATCCGGTCGAAGACGGCCGCCTCGGCAAGCGCGAGCTGAAGATCCTCGGCATCGGGCTCGCCGCGGCAATCGTCGTGACGTTCGTCCCGTTCCTCAGCTTCGTCTTCCTCACGCTCAAGACGCTCTTCCACGAGCTCGGCCACGCCGTCGTCTCCTGGATTCTCGGCACTCCCGCGATCCCCGCGTTCGACTTCGCGTTCGGCGGCGGCTTCACGCATCAAGGCTCGTTTCATGTGTCGATCGCGCTCGCGGTGGCGATCGGCTTCGGCTGGATTGGCTGGCGACTGCGCAACAACATGCGCGGCCTCATCGCCCTCGCGTTCGTGTTCGTGCTCTGGCTGATCTGCGTGTCCGCGGACTGGCGACGCGAGACCGTCGTCGCCGCGGCCGGCCCCGCATTCGAGCTGATCATCGCCGGCGCCCTTTTCTATCAGGCGCTATCGGGCGTCGGCTGGCGCATCCCGGAGATCGAACGCCCGCTCGGCGCGTTCTGCGCGTTCTTCGTCCAGATCTATGCGATGCAGTTCCCCCTGCGCCTCATCAACGATCCCGACTTCCTCGCCTGGTATCAGGAGGGAAAGGGAGGCGCGATCATGAACGACCTGGAAGTGGTCGCGCTGAACCTGCACATCCACACGCCGCTGAATCCCGGCATCAAAGGGATGGCAATGGCGCTGTTCGTCTTCTCGTTCGTGCCCATCGCATTCGCCGTCTTCTGGCACCTGAACCGGAAGAAGGTGCGGAAGTCGGTGGACGCTTTGTTGGCGGTTTGACGTAGGGGCGGGCTTCAGCCCGTCCGGGCCGGCTGAAGCCGGCCCCTACATTCACTCAGCGAGCGACGTCAGCGTCTCGCGTACTCGCGCGAGTCCCGCCTCGATGTCCTGCAACGACACCGCGCCGGCGCTGAGCCGGAACCAGCCGGTCTCCTCTTTCAGACCGAACGCCTGGAACGGCACGACGGCGAACCCTGCCTTCTCCAGCAGCAGACGACGGATGTCTTCATTGCACGTCAGTCCGTGTTTGCCGATGAGGTCGAACTGCACGGAGAGGTAGATCGCGCCCTGCGGGCTGATCGCGCGCACGGGGAGGCCATCGCGGCGCATCGACTCGAAGCCGTCATGCAGCAGGTCCAGGCGCAGCTGCAGCTCGCGGATCATGTTGCCGTGGAACGCGGCGATCGCGTCGGGCTCGCCGAGGAAGCGGGCGGTGGCCATCTGCTCGGCGCGGGGGGCCCAGGCGCCGATGTGTCCGATGATGTCGCGCATCCGCCGCGTGACGTACGGCGGCGCGACGGTCCAGCCGACGCGCAGGCCGGTCGCGGCGAACGCCTTCGAGATGCCGTCGACGAAGATCGTCCACGCGGCCGACTCGGGCACGAGCTGGGGCGGCGCGTAGTGACGGTTCTCGCCGAACGTGAGCGTCCAGTAGACCTGGTCCCACATCAGGAACAATGCGCGTTCATTGCTCGCGGCGCGGCGCTTGTTCTCATCGACGACGAGCTGCGCGATGCGCTCGACTTCTTCGCGCGCCATCACGGTGCCGGTCGGATTCAGCGGCGTGTTGATCGCGATGAGGCGCGCCTCGCGGATGTGCGGCTCGAGTTGCGCCGCCGTCGGCAGAAAGTTCGTCTCCGGCCCCACGACGAGCTCGATCGGCTTCGCGCCCATCAGGTACGTATAGTGATTGTTGTTCCACGACGGCGTCGGGTAGATGACCTTGTCGCCGGGATCGACGACCGCGGCGTACGCGGCATAGATGATCGGTCGCGAGCCGCCGGCGATGAGCGTCGACTCGAGCGGGTAGTGCAGGCCGAGTCCGCGGGCGAAAAAGTCGACGACCGCTTTGCGCAATTCGAGCGTGCCGTCGGACGGCGGGTAGTTCGTCTGCCCGGCGACGAGCGCTTCGTCGATGAGCTCGTGCAGCCGCGTCGGGATGCGGAACTCGGTGGGGGAGAAGTCGCCGACGGTGAGATCGGCGATCGCCCGGCCGGACGCTTTCAACGCCCGCACTTCCCCCGCAATCTTCAGCACCTCCGACCCGACGAGTCCTCGGGCTAATCCGGACAGACAAAGGTCCTCGCGATCGGTGGTGAGCGGAAGATCGGCGGTCGTCATGCGGCGCGGATTGTAATGGCAGTTCCGCTATTTGTACGCGCGCCGGATCTTGCGCAGATCGCGCAGCGCGCGGAGAAAGTCGGTCGACTTCACCTTCGAGCCGTTCACGTCGCGCCACACGCGGATCGGCAACTCGTAAATCGCCTTCGCCGCGCGGTCGCGTCCCCACAGCTGGACGTAGCGGGCGATGATCTCGACGTCGAAGATCCAGCGCGAGAGAAACGGATTCGCGAACGCGGTCTGGAGGTGCGCGTCGTTGCGGAAGAGCTTCGCGCCGCATTGTGTGTCGTACACGGCGAGCCCGAGCGTCTGGGAGATGAGCGTCGCCCCGACGCGGCCGAAGTAATGCCGGCTCGGGTTGCGGCTGATCTCGCGACCGAGGAGGCGGACCCGGGCGCCGAAGACCATTTCGATCTCAGGCCGGTCGGTGAACACGTCGAGAAAAGAAGGGATCTCCGACAACGGCGTGGCGAGGTCGGCATCCCAGAAACCGATGATGTCGGTCGCGCGTTTCGATGCGGCGACGATGCCTTGCCGCACCGCTTCCGCCTTCCCCTGATTGCGCTCGAGGTTCAAGACCTGGAAGCGTTCCGCATCTTCAGCATGTAGACCCTGCAGAACGCGGAGGGTGCCGTCGGACGAGCCGTCGTTGACGAACAAAAAGTCGATGCGATGGCCGGGAGCGCGGAAGATGCGGAACTGCTGCACGTCGAGGCGCTGCTCTTCGTTGAAGCAGGGAACGACGATGGTCACGTTCGGCACGGCGCGCATTCTGGCGGCGCGCTGCCCGTGAGCGCAAATAGAATGTGCGGCGGACGCGACCATGATGAATGACTTACGCGAAGAATCGATCGAGACCCGAACGCACGGCCGGATGCTCGTCCGCGACGGCAATCCGCGCCTCGTCCTCGTCGGCTTTCACGGCTACGCGGAGAACGCCGACAGGGCGATGGCCGACCTGCTCCGTCTCCCCGGCGTAGAAAACTGGACATTGGTCGCGATCCAGGGTTTGCACCGCTTCTACAACAACCGCACGCGCGAGGTAATCGCGAGCTGGATGACGAGCCAGAACCGCGAGCAACTGCTGGCTGACAACATCGAATACGTGCGCCGCGCCGTCACCGTCCTCGGCAACCCCGAAGTGCTCGTGTTCTCCGGGTTTTCCCAAGGTACGGCGATGGCCTACCGCGCCGCCGCCCATGTCCCCGCCACCGCCCTCCTCATCCTCGGCGGCGACCTGCCGGACGACGTGCAAACGCCGCTGCCGCTGACGCTCATCGGCCGCGGCACCGGCGACGAATGGTTCACCGCGGAGAAGCTCGATCGCGACGTCGCCCGCTTGCGCTCGCTCGCGAAGGAAGTGCGCACGCTCGTGTATGAAGGCGGACACGAGTGGAGCGACGCGTACCGGCAAGCTGCCAGCGAATTGCTGCAAGAGGTTCGTGCGGCACGAAATCTTTGAGGAAATACGCCTGCATGGCACTCCATAACATTGAAAGGAGTTGATCATGCGCTCGTTGTTTGGTGTCTTTGTGGTCCTGTTGTGCGCCGGCACCGTATCCGCTCAGGTGAACAACGGCTTTGTGTCCTGGTCGGGCGATGACCTCAACGTTTGCTCGCAAGCTTCCCCATGCCGCACTTTTTCCGGAGCATTTCCGAAAGTCGTCCAAGGCGGAGCGATCGTCGCCATGGACTCGGCTGGCTACGACGGGATCACCATCACGCATTCGATTACCCTCGACGGCGGACCTTACTTCGCGACCTCCCATCTCCCTTTCTCCAACTCGATCGTCATCAACATCACGGATTTCGCGAACGATCCGAATGCCACCGTCATTCTGCGTAACCTCAAAATCGCTGGTTATGCCGACGGTACGACCGGCATTCGCATCCTCTCCGCGAAGAGGGTGATCATCGAGAACTGCAAGATCTACAACTTTCGCAACGGCGTCGGCCGCGGCATCGACATCAACACGATCGTGCCGAACCTCTCCGTGTCGATCATCAACTCGACGATCAGCGGCAACAGCGCGCAAGGCATCTACTCGCACAGCGGCGCCGCGAGCCCGGTCACGCTCGCGATCGAAGACACGCGCATCGTGCAGAACGACTCGAGCGCGATCGACCTGCACGCGATGACGAAGGCGACGGTCGTCCGCTGCGCGTTGAACCAGAACGGCTCGGCCGGCATCTACGCCGAGGTGGCTTCGACCGATGCGGATGTGGCGAATACGTCGATGGAGCACAACATCATTGCCGTCTCCGCCGGCAGCGGCGCGTCCGTGCGGCTCTTCGGCTCGT
>JAFAVZ010000392.1 GCA_019242175.1 Acidobacteriota bacterium | reverse complement strand
TCTCCTGATGCGGACGAGCGGCGCTCGTGCCGGGAGATCCTTCGGCGTCTGCGCGCCTCAGGATGACAAGCGCCCGTTACTCCGCACACGAGAAGGAATAGTTGCCCGCGGTGTCATCCTGAGCGCCGCAGAGCGCGAAGGATCTCCTGATGCGGGCGAGAGGCGCTCGTGCCGGAAGATCCTTCGGCGTCTACGCGCCTCAGGATGACAAGCGCCCGTTACTCCGCACACGAAGGAGACAACTGCCGGCACGGTGTCATCCTGAGCGCCGCAGAGCGCGAAGGATCTCCTGATGCGGGCGAGAGGCGCTCGTGCCGGGAGATCCTTCGGCGTCTGCGCGCCTCAGGATGACACAATCATCGTGTCATGCCGGATGCGATCGTCGTCGGTGCCGGAGTCACCGGATGCAGCGTCGCCTATCACCTCGCGCTTCGCGGGCTGCGCGACATCCGCGTCCTCGACCGCGGCGCAGAGCCGGGCAACGGGAGCACGCGGCGGGCGACGGGCGGCTTTCGGGCGCAGTTCGGCAGCGCGATCAATGTCCGGCTCTCGCTCCTCTCCCGTGAAAAACTGCTGCGATTCGAGGATGAGACGGGCGTCGATCCAGGCTTCGCGCAGCATGGCTATCTCTTCCTCGCCCGTTCCCGCAGCGCGTTGCGCGAGCTGGAGGCGGCGCAGCAAATCCAGCGCGCAAACGGCTGCCACGACGGGCGGATGATCGACGCCGCCGAGGCGCGGGAGATCAATCCGGCGATCGAGGATGACGCGCTGGTCGGCGGCGCCTATTGCGCGGCGGACGGATTCCTCCGGCCGCTCCAGATCACCCGCGGCTACTACGAGGCGGCGCAACGTCTCGGCGTCCGCTTCGAGTTCGGCGTCGATTGCGAGCCGAACGCGCTCGATGCCGGCGTCGTCGTCGACGCGCGCGGCGCCTGGTGCGGTGCGCCGATCGAGCCGGTACGGCGCTGCGTCGCGCCAACCGTTCCGACGACGGCGTTACCGGCCGACATGCCGATGACGATCTGGTGCGACGACGGCTATCACCTCCGCATGCGCGACGGCCGCGCGTTGCTCCTCCTCCCTGATGACGACTGCCTCGAGAACGGCTGGCTCGCGCGCGTCGAGCAGCTGACGCGCGAACGCGTGCCGCCGTTGCGCGACGTCCCGATCGACCGCAACGCGTGCTGGTCGGGCCTTTACGAGATGTCGCCGGACAAGCACGCCATCCTTGGCCACCTCCGCGACAACGTCTACATCTGCTCCGGCTCCTCCGGCCACGGCGTGATGCACGCGCCAGCCCTCGGCCAACTGCTCGCTGAGATCATCGTCGACGGCAACGCGACGACCATCGACACGCACGCGCTGCGGCCGTCGCGGTTCGCGGAGAACGAGCCGATCGCCGGCAGCGCGTTGCTATAGCGGAGCACAGTGTCATCCACAGCTGACGGAACGTAGGGCCGGCTCTCCAGCCGGCCCCATGAAACACGGTCGCGGCGGGCGTCGCCCGCCGCATCATTCCCGACTGCGGCCGGCTGGAGAGCCGGCCCTACGTGAAACGCGGCGGCTATAGCAAGATCGAGCAGCAGGTCACGCCGCCCTCGGCCTTTGCGAGCTCGGTCGAGTCGATCGCCATCACGCTCGCCACGCGTTGCAGGCGGTCGAGCGTGCGCGGATATTGCGCGGAGCCGATCAAAGTCGGGCCGATCATCAATGCGTTCGCGGCGAAGGGCTCGTCGGGATGGCAGGCGATCGTGCGGAAGCCGCGGAAGATCGAGCGGTCGACCCACTCCGGATTGATGACGAGCGAGTCTTCGGAGACGCGCGTCGCGGCGGTCTTCAGATGCAACGCGCCGTGGAACGTCACCGGCACGACCTCGTAGCCGTGCGGCTGCACGAGCTTCGCGACTTGCGCGATCGCGTCGTCGTTCGTGCGGTCGGAGCGGCCGATGTAGAGCGTGCGGCCGAGGTGGAGGACGTCGCCTCCGTCGATGGTGCCCGGCGCCTCGATCGTCACCAGCGTCCGCAAAGGCGCAAGCGCCTCGGCCATCACGGTCGTCTCGCCGCGCCGAGAGGCGGCGCCAGGACGGGTGATGATCGCCAGCTCGTCGAGCACGATCGCCGTGTCTTCGACGAAGACGCAGTCGGGATACGCGGCGTCGGCGGGCAGCACGCGAACTTCGACGTCCAGCTCGCGCAGGGCGTCGCAGTAGTCCTCGTGCTGGGCCACGGCCCGCGGGTAATCGATGGGCAACCGCTCCAGATGCGTCAGTTCGGCGCGGGCGATCGAGGGGCTCACTTCCCGGGTGATTGCGATCATGCGACAGCCTCGACGAGCTCGGCGGCGATGCGGTCGACGTGCTCCGTCAGACCGTGATCGCCGTCCGGTATTTCGATGAACTTCGAGCCGGCCGCCACACCATGCGCGCGCCAGCGATTCCAGACCGATTCCACATCTACGAACGCCACGGTCTCATCGTCGCGCCCCATCAGGATCGTCGTGCGCACCGGCGGCACTTGCGCCTCCGGCTCGATGGCGACGATCTGGTCGAAGAAGCGGCGATGGATGGTGGCGTTCGCGTTGCGGGCGAAGTTGAAGACGGTGAGCGCGTCGCCGGTGGGCAGGCGCGGAAGCCAGCGTTTCGCGACGCCGAACGCCGGCGCGATGAGCACCAGCGGCACTTCGACGCCGCGTTGCACGAGCGTGAGCGCCACGAGCGCGCCCATCGAGCTCGCGGCGATCGCGCGCGGCGGCGTGCGCCGCGCATGGTCGAGCGCGCGGTCGACCACGGCGTCCCAATCGAGCGTCTCGAACGTCGGGACGTTGAGGTCCGGCGTGTCCAGCCTAATGCCGTGCGGCTCGACGCGCGGACGCAACGCGGTGATCTTCGCGCTGGCAGGCGACGAGGCGAAGCCGTGCAGGTAGAGAACGTCGATGGTCATCGGCGCGCTTTTGGCGGCGCCGAGGATACCGATTCTCAGCGCTCCAGGTCGAGCTTCAGCGTGGCGCCATACTTCTGCTCGATGTCGATGCGCACCGGAACGCGGCGTTCGTCATCGCTCAGCCACACGCGCACTTCGCCCGGGAACTTCTTCGCGTCGTCGCCGATCGCCTTCAGCGTGAACGGCCGGCAGCGGATGCCGTTCACGGTCGTGATCGGCAAAGGCTGATACACCATGTCGTATCCCTTCGCCCCCGAGAAAACCTCGGCCTTCATGGGCTGGGTGATCTCGTTCGCGTGCTGGCGGAGGTAGTAGATGGCGGTCAGGACGTCCTGCGGCGTCTCCGACTCCAGCTTGCGGACTTTCGTCTCCTGCCCCTCGTTCGTCGTCTTCTGGGTGCGCGTCAGCCCCTTGTCGAGGTCGAAGGAGACGCGCTCGTCGCGCTGCGAGCTCTTGAAGGAGTAGGCGCTGCGGCTGGTCAGCGTCTTCTCCCCCGTCGGCAGCATCGACGACTCGTAGAGGTAGTACGACTTCGGGTCGGCGGAGATCATGAGGCGGCTGCTGACGGTGCCCCCTTCGCTCGTCTCCAGCGTTCCTCTCCCCGAAGACGGAAACGCGAGCGAGGCCAGCCAGGACAGGCCGCCTTTCAGCTTCCATGTATAGCTGAGCCGCTCGTTGCCGATCCCCGCCGCCTGCATGGGCGCAGCGAGGATGATTCCGCCAAGGAGGAGGGAGAGGATTTTGATTTTCATAGGGCTCGGATGAGAACCCGTCGCAATGATTAGTTATTCGTAATTTTGTGTCATTCTGAGTCCCGCAGAGGACGCGCCAAACGTAGGGACAGCTCTCCAGCCGGCCGCAGTCGGGAATGATGGGGCGGGCGACGCCCGCCGCGACCGTGCTTCGCGGGGCCGGCTGGAGAGCCGGCCTACATTGAGCACCTCGGCGCGAATCCAAGTCGCAGGCACGTTCGTAGTAAGGAGCGACTTCATGCGCCCAATCGTCCTCCTGTCCCTTCTCCTGACCACCCCGCTTTTCGCTCACGACTTCTGGATCGAGCCGTCGACGTTTCATCCCGCCAAGGATCAGGTCGTCTCCGCCGCGTTGCGCGTCGGGCAGAAGGTGAACGGCGATCCGTTGCCGCGCATCCCCAATCTCATCGACCGTTTCGTCCTCCTCGGCAAATCGGGCGAGACGCCGGTGATCGGTCAGCCCGGCCGAGATCCGGCCGGTTACGCGACGATCTCCGAAACCGGACTGAGCTGGATCGGCTACCAGTCGCATCCGTATCCGGTCACGCTCGAGGCGAAGCCGTTCGAGGACTATCTGCGCGAGGAAGGGCTGGAGCGGATCGTTTCCGAACGCGCCAAGCAGGGGCGCTCGGCGGTGGCCGGCAAGGAGCGCTTCTACCGTTGCGCGAAGGCGTTGCTCGACGTGAACGGCCCGAAGGACGCGTTGGAGAAGCCGCTCGGCTTCACGCTCGAGCTCGTTCCACACAAGAATCCGTATGCGTTGAAACCGGGCGCGGAGCTGCCGTTGACGCTGTTCTTCAACGGCAAGCCGGCGACGAACGTGCTGGTCGTCGCGATGAACAAGGCCGAGCCCGACAAGGCGGTCCGCGTCCGCACCGACGCCAAAGGCAACGCCAAGCTCCGCCTCGGCCGCGACGGCTTCTGGCTGATCAAAGCCGTGCAGATGGAAGCCGCGCCGGAAGGCGCCGGCGTCGACTGGGAGAGCTGGTGGGCCTCGATCACGTTCGAGCTTCCGAGTAGTGTGAAGCAGTGAACCGCCGCCGGATCGCCGCGCTTCTCGTCCTCGCCGCCGCCTTCGCCTTGCCGCTCGTCGCGCACGAGCTCGGCCTGGTCGAGATCGACGCGATGTTCCGCAAGGACGGGACGTACACGATCGACTTCCTCGTCCATCTCGATCACCTCGCGCCCGGCCAGACGCCGCAGTCGATCGCCGACAAGGCCGTGCTGTCGTTCGACGGCAAACCGTTCTCGCACGAGCCGGCGCAGGTGCTGCCTCACCCGGGCGATCCGCCGATGGTGCAACGCCTGCGCATCAGCGGCCGCACGCCGCCCAACGTCTCCCGGTTCACCTTCGCCGACGACCAGGTTCTCGGCTACTACGTGCTCACGTTGCACAACGAGTCGCAGCCGAATGCGACGACGCAATGGGTCGAAGGCGGCAAGGCGAGCGAGCCGTATCCGCTCGACCGCAGCGTCGTACCCGCGAGCCGTTGGCAAATCATCAAGCTCTACCTGATCCTCGGTTTCACCCACATCCTGCCGCGCGGTCTCGACCATGTGCTGTTCGTGCTCGGCATCTTCCTGCTCGCCGTGAATCTGCGGGCGATGATGTGGCAGGTCTCGGCGTTCACCGTCGCGCACACGATCACGCTCGCCCTGACGATTTACGGCGTGGTGTCGCTGCCCGCGCGCATCGTGGAGCCACTGATCGCGCTGTCGATCGTGTATGTCGCCGTGGAGAACGTGTTCACCTCTCGCCTGCACGCGTGGCGTCCGCTGATCGTGTTCTGCTTCGGCTTGCTGCACGGGATGGGCTTCGCCGGCGTGCTGACCGAGATCGGCTTGCCGCGTTCGGAGTTCATCCCCGCGCTGCTGTCGTTCAACGTCGGCGTCGAGTGCGGCCAGCTGACGGTGATCCTGACCGCGTTCCTCTTGGTGGGGTTGCCATTCCGGCGGAAGCCCTGGTACCGGCAGCGGATCGTGATTCCGGCATCGCTGGCGATCGCGACGATGGGCCTGTTCTGGTTCATCCAAAGAGTGATGTAGGGCCGGCTCTCCAGCCGGCCCGATATCGATGCTGGGCCGGCTGGAGAGCCGGCCCTACGTTTTCACTACGGCGTGTATTCGGCGGCCGAAACGAAGCGGCCGTCGGTCGTCTGGTTGTCGACGACCACCGCGTAGCAGACGGCGCTGTCCGAGGGCTCGAACATCGCGTAGCCGCCGGTGACGACGGACGTCACGCCCATCTGGCCCCACGCGTTCGGCAGGAGGCTCAGCGTCTGCGTGCCGATCGTCTGGTGGCCGCTGTTGTCGAAGATCGTCACCCTCACCGAGTTCGCGCTCGACGACTGGTTGAGGCAGCCGACGTTCGTACGCGCATTCGAGTCGACGGTGATGCCCGCCGCGAACGACTTCGAGCTCGAGCCGGCGAACTCCGACACCGGAACCGTCGTGCCGTAGCGGAAGCCGGGGCCGCTGCGAACGTCGGCCATCACGATGAAGCGGTTGTTGTGCTGCCCGCCCGTCGACTCCGGCGCGGAGAACACGACCGCGCCGCCGCCGGTGAAGTTGAAAACGTCGGCGAGGAAGTTGGTGTACGTCTTCAGCTCGCCCGCCGCGAGCTGGATCGTCGCGTCGTGCTTCACGCCCGCGCCGTCGTACAGCGAAGCCGTCACCTGGAACGCCGAAGCGGTCGGGTTGAAGATGCCGACGTAGGTCTGGAACTGCGCGCCGGCGACGCCCATCGTGTTCGCCATCACCGGCACGGTCTGGAGGTCGGAAGCGAAGTTGTGCGCCGCGGCCGGATGCTTCGCCGGCTGGGCTGAGATCGAGAGGGCCGCGGCCACAGTGAGGGCCGCGAAGAGCGTGCGTTTCTTGGTCATGATCGTTCTCCTGTCGGTCGATGCGGGGATCACGGCTGGGTCGCGGTCGGGTCGGGGATCACGGGCGTCGGAACGGCGTTCGTTCCGCCGTGGCCCTGGAGCAGGCCCTGATGTGCCGGCGCGAGGAACGGGAAGCGCGG
>JAFAVZ010000233.1 GCA_019242175.1 Acidobacteriota bacterium | reverse complement strand
TGCGTTTGTCGGTGAGATCGCCGAAGTCCCAGCTGTAGGCGTAAGGCTCGGTGCCGCCGGTCGCCGACGCGGTGAGCGTGACGGGCGTGCCGGCGGAGACGGAGATGCGCGAGGCGGTCGCCGTCGCGGCAAGCGTGCAGTGCTTCTCCAGGAACGAGATGCTGCCCTGGTTGGAGAGGAAGCGGTCCGCGCTCGCGATGTACGCGTCGCCGCTCCAGACGAACGGGAACCGCGAGCTGATCGAGACGCGGGACAGATCGGAGCTGAAGGCGGTGTCGCTGATCAAGGCGCCGGCCGTTGCGAAACGGCGGAGGCGAAGATCACCCGAGAATTCGACGAAGCCGATCGGCGAGTCGAGATACGTCAGGCCCCACTCGATACTGGTTGGGTTCCAGATCAACGAGACCGGCGCCACGTCCGTGCCGCGGCCGGAGAGGAAACGCGTCTCGCCCTGGAGCACGCGCGCCTGCGCATCGGTGCGCGCCCAACGCAGCTCCGTCCCACCGGAGATCGTCGACTGCCAAACGGCGGCGAAGCTCGTTCCGTTCGAGGCGAACACCGGGCGGCGCGCATTCGAGGTGAGGTCGGCAAACGCGGAAACGACGCGGTTCGCGTTGAGGATGGAGAGGCGCAGGCCGTCGTTCGCTTCGCGTTGATGGCGAAGAATCGCGATCGTGCCGTCGGCCGCGACGGCGATGCGCGGCTCGCTCGGGGAGCTGATCTCGAAGCCGAGCCGGTCGTCGCTGATGGTGTTGCCTTCGACGCCGAGGATGGTGAGCCAGAAGCCGACGCTGGCGCCCTGGGTGATGGTGTGCACCACGAGGTACGCGTTGCGCGTCGTGTCGAAGACGACGTCCGCTTCCTGCTCGGGGAACGTCGCGAGCGCGCCGACCGAGATCACCGAGCCGACCGCCTCCCCTGCCACCGACAGACGCTGGAACATCAGCTGGCCGCCCGGCTCGAAGAAGAAGACGCCGTAACCGTTGCCGGTCCAGAACGTGCGGAACGCCCCCTCGCGGGACGTCGAGGCGACGAGATGGTCTTCGCTGAGGCGGTTGAGGTTCGTGTCGAAGCCGGCGAAGTAGATCGGGCGGGGCGGGGTCGTTTCGTTGAGCACGACTCCGAGGCGGTTGCCGTTGATGGCGATGGGGCCGGCGGCGCGGTTCGGAGTGGTGAAAAAGTCGGAGATCTGCTGGAGGGAAGAGACGCAATCCGCCTTCGCCGTGGAGACGGCAAGAAGGAGAGTGAGCGTCGTCCGGGCGAGGGCGCGCGCGAGGTTATTTGTCACAGGAGTCGCAGTATAACAGCCTCCTCGGCGGGCACGGCCCGCTCGTCGGATGGCCAAGCCTCCGCGAAGCTGTGCGTTCTCGATCGGCTCGTCCTATGCGCGCCGTCTATCGACGGCCTTTGCCGGCGACAGCCGACGGTCACCCGTCACACCCGGAGATGATCGGGTCGCCAGCGGGTGATCCGCTTCTTGATGCTGCTCGCGCCGCGCAGCTCGCCGGAGAGGACGGCCCGGGTCATGTCCGCGACTTCCGCGTCGTCGCAGAAACGGAGGCCGATGAGCTGGCGGGTGGTCAGCTCGTCGATGCGCTCGCGGAGGTCGGCGGGGAGCACGCGCTCCAGGCGGACGCGCTCCTCCAGGCGAATGATGCGGTCCTGCAGCGCCGTCGCGTAGGTGCGGACGAGGTACGCGATCATCACGATCGCGAACGCGACAATGACGTTCCAGACGGCCATCCACGCATACGCCCGGCCGATCTCCCGGACGAAGAAGTAGATGGCCACGAGGACGTTGATGGCCAGGATCGGGAAGGCGAAGAAATGGAAGCGCGGATCGAAGCGGCGGTGGTTCGAGTAGTGCTGCTCGGACATCGACGGCCCTCCTAGTGGCGTGTATCGGCTGAACTGGGACCACCTGGCTTGGTCTCGACGTCGTGAGCTTCGTTGCGCCTCCTCAGCATCGTCCCCGCTATCCCTGCGTCCGCGCGCCTCGCTCACGGCGCCGATTCCGGCGCCATCTGATCCCATTTCAACGAGTACACGCTACTAGAACATGTAGCGGGGGGCGGCGTGCAGCTGTTCCAGCGCGGCGGTGAGCGCCGGGCCGGGCTGGACGCGGAAGTGGTGGTTGAGCTTGAGGCGCAGCTCGGAACGGCCGTGGTTGTTCGCGGCCATCTCCTCCGGCAGCTGGGTGATCATCACGCTCACCGGGATCTCGCCGGCGTGGTCTTCGAAGATCTCCCGGATCTTGCGCACCGTGTCTTCGCTCATCCGCGGATATGGCACTTCGAGCGAGATCTCCTTCACCTTCTTTTCGCGGATGCCGTCGAGCGGCACGATCTCCAACGCGTTGAGCTCGGGCGTGATCGGCGATTCGGAGAACGCGGCGGCGTGCGACGCGAAGGAAGTTGCCGGCTCGGGGGCCGTCTCGATCGCGGCGACGGCTTCGTTGAAGGCGTCGTCTTCGTTGATGGCGGGAGATCCTTCGCCCTCTGCGGGGCTCAGGATGACATCCTCCGAGGCGTGGCGCGTGTCCTCCGGGGCGTGGCGCGTGTCATCCGAGGCGTGGCTCGTGTCCTCCGAGCCGCGGCGCGCGTCCTGCGGAGCGCGGCGCGCGTCATCCGGGGCGCGGCGCGCGTTATCCGGGGCGCGGCGCGTGTCATCCTGAGGCGCGGAGACGCCGAAGGATCCCCCGGCAAACAACCCTAAGTTGTCCTTCCCGTCGCCGTACTTTTCGCGCTCGATCTCCTTCGGATCGCGCTCGTCTTCCTCTTCGTCATCCAGGCGGATCTCGTACGCCGAGACGCGCGCGCGTTGCTCGGGATGGCCACCGTATTCGTCGTCGATGTGCTGCGCCGATTGCTCGGCCGACTGCAGCGACGCGCTGCGGCCCGCGGCCATGCCGCCGGTGTCTTTGACCGCCGCCGTCAGCAGGATCGCGACGCCGTTGTCGAGCCAGCGCGCGTACTTCGCGTACAGGTCGCTGAAGACGACGACGTCGACGGAGCCGAACTGGTCGTCGAGGACGAACTTCGCCATCAGCTTCCCTTCGTTCGGCCCCTTCTTGATCTTCGACTTCTTGATCTGGGACACGATACCGCCGATGTTCACCACCTCGTCCACGTGGCGGTGCAGCGTCTCGGTGCTGGCATTCGCGAAGAGCTTCAGGTCTTCCGAGTAACGGTTCAACGGATGGCCGCTCACGTAGAAGCCGAGCGTCTCCTTCTCGAACTTCAGCAGCTCGTCGTCCGGCCACTCCGGCCCCATCGCCTGCCGCGCCGGCGCCGCTTTCGGCGCGGCGGCGGAGCCGAATCCGAACAGCGACGACTGGCCGCGCTCCTTCTCTTCCTTCGCGCGCTGGGCCGAGTCGGCCGTCGGCTCGAGCTGTTCGAACAGCGCGCGGCGAGGCATCTTCAGGAAGTCGAACGAGCCCGACTTGATCAGCGCCTCGAGCACCTTCTTGTTGCAGGCGCGGAGGTCGACCTCCTCGCAGAACTGGAGGAGTGACGAGAAGCGTCCGATGCGGCGGCGCCCTTCGAGGACCGTCTCGATCGCGCTCGTGCCGACGCCTTTCACCGCGCCGAGGCCGAACCGGATGTTCGGGCCGACGACGGTGAAGTACATGTTCGACTCGTTCACGTCCGGCGGCAGGACCTTGATCCCCATCTGTCCCGCTTCCTGGATGAACTTCACGACGTTGTCCGTGCGGTCCATCTCCGAGCTGATGAGGGCGGCCATGAAGTGCCGGGGGTGATGCACTTTCAGCCACGCCGTCTGGTACGCGACGAGCGCGTAGGCCACGGAGTGCGACTTGTTGAAGCCGTAGCGGGCGAACGGCTCGATGTAGTCGAAGATGTCGTTCGCCTTCTTCTTCTCGTAGCCGTTGGCGACGGCGCCGTCGACGAACTTGCCGCGCTCGGCGGCCATGACCGCCGCGTCTTTCTTGCCCATCGCCTTGCGCAGCAAATCGGCCTGGCCGAGGGAGTAGCCGCCGACCGCCTGAGCGATCTGCATGACCTGCTCCTGGTAGACGATGACGCCGTACGTCTCTTCCAGGATCGTCTTCATCGCCGGCACGAGGTACTTCGGCTTCGACGTACCGTTCTTGCGCTTGACGTACTCGTCGACCATGCCGGCATCGAGCGCGCCGGGGCGATAGAGCGCGTTGAGCGCGGCGAGGTCTTCGAACTTCGTCGGCCGCGACTTGCGCAGGAGGTCCACCATGCCGCCCGACTCGAACTGGAACACGCCCTTCGTGCGCCCTTCCTGGAAGAGCTGGTAGACGAGCGGGTCGTCGAGATCGAGCTTGTCGATGTCCACGTGCTCGCCCGTTTCGGCGGCGAGCGATTTCAGGGCCTCGTCGATGACCGTCAGGGTCCGGAGACCGAGAAAGTCCATCTTCAAGAGACCCATCTTCTCGACGACGCGCATGTCGAACTGGGTCACGATTTCATCGCGCGTCGTGCGGTAGAGCGGGACGTAGTCGGTGACCGGCTCGGGCGTGATGACGACGCCGGCGGCGTGCATGCCGGCGTGGCGGGAGAGGCCCTCGAGGCGGATGCCGATCTCGACGATCTTCGCCACTTCCGCGTCGTTCTTGATCGCCTCGACCAGCGCGGGCGAGTCTTTCTTCGCCGTTTCCAGCGAGACGTCCGGACCGCCGGGGATCGTCTTCGCCACCTTGTCGACGAGGCCGTAGGGCATTCCGAGGACGCGGCCGACGTCGCGGACGACCGACTTGGCGGCCATCGTTCCGAACGTGATGATCTGCGCGACTTTGTCCGCGCCGTACTTCGCGCGCACGTACTCGATGACTTCGCCGCGCCGGTTCATGCAGAAGTCGACGTCGATGTCGGGCATCGAGATGCGCTCCGGGTTGAGGAAGCGCTCGAAGAGGAGGTCGTAGTCGAGCGGGTCGACATCGGTGATGGCCATCGCGTACGCGACGAGCGAGCCCGCCGCGGAGCCGCGGCCCGGGCCGACCGGAATGCCGTGCTCTTTCGCCCAGCGGATGAAATCCCAAACGACGAGGAAGTAGCCCGGGAAGCCCATCCCCTTGATGATCTCGATCTCGCGCTCCAGCCGTTCCCAATACGCGCCGACTTCGTACTTCTTCCGGCCGGCGGCGAACAGCGGCGCCATCGCCTCCATCCGCTTCGTGAGCCCCGCGCGCACGACCTCGGCGAAGTAGTCCGCGAGGTTCTTGTTCTTCGGCGTCGGGAACTTCGGGAGGTGATGGCCTTTGACGTCGAGCGAGAGGTTCACCCGCTCGGCGATCTTCAGCGTGTTGGCGACCGCTTCCGGATGGTCGCGGAACACGCGGGACATCTCTTCCGGCCCTTTGACGTAGAAGTCGTCGGAGTAGAACTTCATCCGCTTCTCGTC
>JAFAVZ010000207.1 GCA_019242175.1 Acidobacteriota bacterium | reverse complement strand
GAGGGACAAGATGGTGGATATGATCAATCGGTATGTGAGTGCTTAGAGCGTAGTGCTTAGTGCTTAGGAGAACACCTAAGCACTAAGCCACTAAGCACTCGTCTCACGGTTTTTTCACGGGCGGCGGGACCGCCTTCGGCATCGGAGGCGGCGCTTCGGCCGGCGGCTTCTGATCGACGTTCGGTGCGGGCGACTCGGCGCTCTCGCCGGTTTGGGCGCTGGCGTCGTTCGCGATCTGCGTCGGCTCGAGCTCCTTCGGCTGATAGAACGGCCGCTGTAGGTAGTACGGCAGCTTGCTGACCTCGACGCTCGCGCCGCTGCAGTCCTTGTCCGGCTCCTGCCCCGCGACAAAGGCCTCCATGATCACGCGCGTGCAGGGCCCAACGCCGCGGCGCCCGCTCGTCAGGTCCATCGGGACGATGACGACCCCCGGCGGCGTCTCGAAGTTGGGGCGCGGCGTCCGCAGCTTCAGCTCCTCGAATTTCTTGAAGATCTCGATCCAGATCGGCAGCGCCACCTCGGCGCCCGTCGCGCCGCCGCCGAGCGTCTTCGACGGATCGTCATAGCCGACCCACACACATACCGTGAACTCCGGCGAGAAGCCGTTGAACCAGGCGTCGGTGTAGCTGTTCGTGGTGCCGGTCTTTCCCGCTAGAGGCGGCGCGAGCGTGTGCGCCTCGTACGCAGTCCCGCGATCGATCGTGCCGCGCATCGTGTGCGCCAGCTCGAACGCGATCTGCGGCTGCGTCGCCTCCGAAAGCTCCGCGAGCGGCTCTTCGAGCACCTTGTCCGTCGAGTCGGTGATCCGCCGGACGAACCGCGGCTTCACGTACACACCCTGATTCGCGAAGACGTTGTACGCCGCCGTCATCTCCAGCGGCGCGACGCCGGCGGCGCCGAGGGCGAGCGACGGGTATTGCGGGAGATCGGAGGTGATCCCGCAGCGGCGCGCGAAGTCGATGACGTTCTTCCCGCCGACCATCATGTACGTCTTCACGGCGGGCACGTTGATCGACAGCTCCAGCGCGCGCTGGATCGTCACGATGCCGGCGTACTTGCCGTAGTAGTTCTTCGGAGCGTACGTCTGATTGCCGACCGGAATCGCGATCGGCGCGTCGAACAGCGTGTCCGCCGGCGTCAGCCCCTTCTCGAACGCCGCGCCGTACACGAACGGCTTGAACGACGAGCCGGTCTGGCGCCGCGACTGGATCGCGCGATTGAACTTCGAGATCTGGAAGTCGTAGCCGCCGACGAGAGCCCGCACTTCGCCTGATTTCACATCGAGCACGACGACCGCGCCCTGCACCTGCGGCAGTTGGTCGAGCATCCACGTGCGCGCCTTCGTCTTCGCGTTCTCGTCGAGGCGGACGTGCACCACGTCTCCCCTCTTGAGCACGCCCTCCATCGACTTCTTCTCCGTCCACGCGAACGACGCGGGCAGCAGCTCCAGCTCATCGCGATTCAGACGGACCTTCACGCTCTTCTTCGTCGCCTCGAGCACCACCGCCGGATACAGCTTGTCGACGACGTACTCTTCCTTCCCCCAGCCCGGATCCTTGTACTGCAGCGGATCGATTCCCTCCGCCACGAGGTTCCGCGACGGCCGGCGGAAGCCGCGCCGGTGATCGAACGCGCGCAACCCGCGTTGCAGCGAAGACTCCGCCGCGACCTGCATCCGCAGATCGAGCGTCGACTGCACTTTCAATCCGCGTTTGTAGAGCTCTTCCACACCATACCGATCGCTCCGTTCGATGTACTGCCGAATCTCCTCGGCGAAATAGGCTCCGACTTTCGGCGCCTCTTCCTTGAACGTTCCGAGCGTGATCGGCGTGTTGAGATAGCGCTGCAGCTCATCCGGCTTGATGTACTTCTCGTCGGCGAGCCGGCGCAACACGTGATTGCGTCGCGCCAGGGCGGCTTTCGGATACGTGATCGGGCTGCAGGAATTCGGCGAGCGCATCAATCCCGCGATCATCGCCGCCTCGGGCACGGTGAGGTCCTTCGCGTGTTTGCCGAAGTAGAGGCGCGACGCCGACTCGACGCCGTACGCGCCGTGGCCGAGGTACATGAGGTTCGCGTAGAGCTCGAGGATCTGGTCCTTCGTGTAGTTCTTCTCGATCTCGATGGCCAGGAACGCCTCGTTCACCTTGCGCCGAAGCGTTTTCTCCCGCGTGAGGAAGAGCTGCTTCGCCACCTGCTGGGTGATCGTCGACGCGCCTTCGACCCGGCTGCGGGCGATGATGTCCTTGAGCACCGCGCGCACGACCGCCTTCGGATTGATGCCGCCGTGTTTGTAGAAATCGGCGTCCTCCGTGGCGAGGATGGCGTTGACGAGCATCGGCGCCATTTCCTTTTTCGTGACGAGGATGCGGCGCTGGATCGAGTAGTCGGCGAACGGGATGCCCTGCCGGTCGTAGATGCGGGTGATGATCGCCGGCGTGTATTCGTCGAGCGATTTCACGATCGGAACGCGGATGGCGTGGGCCAGGCCGAAGCCGGCGGGGATGCCGAGGAGGATGGCGACGAAGGCGAGGATCAGGCGCTTCGTGAGCGGGCTCATTCGGCGCTGCGGTACGAGCTTGTGGTCTTCCACGGGATGATTGTAGTCAGTTCGACGGTGGCAATGGCCATCACGATCAGGTCGAGCAGGATGTACAGGATGCCGACGCCGGCCGGCGGATTGGCGGAATGCAGGCCGAGGCCCGGGACCGCGGCCGTCCAGAGCCAGTTACCGTTCGCCGTCCCCGCCCACTCCAGGAGGATCGTGTAGACGAAGCAGGCCGCGAGCATGCGCTGATTGCGGGAGCGGAGCATCAACGCGAACGCTCCGACCCACCAAAGAAAGCCCCACGTGTCACGCATCGTGATGAGGCCGAAGATGGCGATGAGCGAGCCGATGACCATCACGCCGCGCACGATGCGCTGCTCGTGTTTGCGGATCGCCGGCTGCGCCGCCGTCGCTGCGGCGAGCGCGTAGAAGAGTCCATGTCCCGGTGGGACGTAGAACGGGATCGTCGCGTGGTGATACGAGTACAAACCCCAGCCGAGGGAGAGGACGACTTCGCCGATGGTGGCGACGATGCAGGCCGTGAGGACCTGCCGTCCTTCAACGCCGCTGAGCCGCGTGAAGAGGAAGACGAAGCACGCCGTGACGAGACCGAGGGAGAGCTGGCGCGGGAGGCCGTCTCCGTCGAGGAGAAGGATGGCGGCCATGAACAGGGCGGCGAGAGCGACGAGGAGCAGGAAGCGGCGCGACAAGCGAGCGTTAGTGTAGCCGCACGCAGGGCCGGCTCTGCTGTCATCCTGAGTCCCGAAGAGGACGAAGGATCTCCCGGCACGTGCGCTCGTCGCCCGTATCAGGAGATCCTTCGCCGTCTCTGCGGCTCAGGATGACACTTCAGCGGCAACCTCACCTTTCTTCTAATCGGCGCCGTGCCGGTCTCGTTGCCGGGGTGCCGTTCGCTCCGCGAACCGTAGCGCGAACAGATAGCTGAAGACGTAGGCGGTCCATCCGACCGCGAGCCACAGGAGTCGCCAGAGGATCCCGCCGTGCATCGCGGCGAACAAGAGCAGCGGCACGATGCTTTGACTCGGCAGCCAGAACATCACGGGGCTCATCATCACGAGCGGGCGGAAGAACCAATGGCGGGAGACGAGAGAGGCGCGCGTGAACGGCGCGTTGGTTGGCTCGAGAGCGGCGGCGCGGGCGAAATGATGCTCCGCCTGACGGAGCCGGCCCCACTGCGCGAGATTCCGCGCGTGCCACCAGTGCTCGAGGGCGCCGTCGGGCTCGGCCGCGAGCAGTTCCTGGGAGACTTCGAGCGCGTCCTCGATGTCCATAGGACGCGTCAGGATGGCGCGCAACGCCCGGACGGCGCGGACCTCCGGACCGAGTTTCGAAGCGCGCAGGATCGCTTTTCGAGCCTCTTTGCGTTTGCCGAGGTGGTCGAGGATGACCGCGTGGGTCGCGATCGCCTCCGGCTCCTCCGGCGAGAGGCGAAGCGACGCCACGATCGCCGCTTCCGCCGAGACGAATCGCCGAAGCATCATCAGCGCCTGCGCCTGAGCGTGGTGCAGGTAGGGATTTTCGGGATCGATCGCAAGCCCGCTTCGCGTAGCTTCGAGCGCTTCTTCATGGCGATGGAGGCGTTGCAGCGCGTTCGCGCGCCAAAGCCAGCTCTCGGCGACCTCGGGAGAAGCGTTCTGCAAGGCCCGGAGTGCGTGTTCGCCGAGCGACAACGACACGTAATGCTGCGCCAACGCGATCGCCTGATGATGCTCCACGCGTGGAGCATAAGCCTCACTCCCCCGCACACCTCTGCTGGATCTCCACGTTCCACATCGCCAACGGACGACGCCACAGCGTGACGCCGTCTGCGTCGCGCACCGCGAAATAGTTGCCGTCCGCCGCGCAGGGCGCCGCGCCCGCGAGCGCCGCCCGCGCCGCCGGGAACTCCTCGGCGGAGGCGTTGCGGACGCCGATCGGGAAGTCGCCGCGCAGGATGGCGTTGGTGTGGCGGGGCGGGAGATGGGGCTGGTCGAGATCCTCGAGCGCATCGAGAGGATTGCCGGGGCTGAACGTTAGGTCGATGTGGTCGCCGAGGCGCTCCAGGATGAGGGCGCCGTGAGGGAAGAGCCAGCCGTCTTCGTTGCCGAAGCCGCGCCCCCGCGGTTGGCCGAGCTCCTTGGCGAGCGTCTTCTCCAGGCCGTGGAGAGGACCGGGGAACGAGGCGGTGATCCACTCCCGGTGGCCGGTCGGCATGTCTACCGTGCGGAGATCGGCGTCGACGTCTGCCCGGACCAGCTGCGCGTGCATCTCGCGTAACGGACGTTCGGTCCGCACCGCTTCGAGGAACGTGTGCAGGTCGGTGTTGCTCGCTGTGTTGCGGGCGCAAGACAAGAGCAACGAACCTGAGACCAGCATCGTACGTATGTTGATCGGCGGCGTCGGCATACTAGAATCGAACCAACATGTCCTCCATCCCCACGCAGAAGACGCCGGCCTCGCCTGACTGGAGCCGGCTCGTCGGAGACTCGTTGCGCCAGAACGGCGCGTGGCACACGTACGCCAAGCTGATGGAGGCGCGGCGCGCGTATCCCAACGATCTCTCCCTGCGGGGCTACGTCGAGCTCGTGCGCAACTCCATCGTCCGCGACTTCCTCGGCCATCCTCGGGGCATGCAGGCGGTTCCGAAGCTCACCGCCGAGTTCCTGACGAACTTCGACCGCTTCAACCTCAGCGCGCAGGAAGGCTATCTCGTGTCGCTCATCGACGGCCGGCTCGACCTGCAGAAGCTGCTCGTGCTCAGCCCCTTCGACGCCTTCACCACATTCTTCAATCTGGCGAAGCTGCAGCACGAGCGCGCCATCATGGTGCCGCAATGACGATCGCCACTTCCCTGCTCGACCGGCTGCCGACGGCCATCGCCGTCGTCTCCGACACCGGGCGGATCGAGTACAGCAACCGCGCCTTCGCCGACACGTTCGGCGACGATGCCGAAGGATGGCTCAAGGAGGCGGCGCGCGTCGTCGCCGGCGAGCGCGGCTGGCTGCAGGGCTTCTTCCTCGCCGCCGACGACCAGCGCACGATCGACGTCGAGATCGAAGGCTCCGTCTTCCGGGTCGACAAGATCATGTCGACGAACGACGGCGCCGACAGCCGCGGCGTGGCGCTCGCGTTCGAAGACGTGACGCAGCAGCGCAAGGCGGAGCAGGCCAAGTCGGACTTCACGGCGCAGATCGTCCATGACCTGCGCGGCCCGCTCTCCGGCATCCAGGGCACACTCGAGTTCGTCCTCTCCCAGGAAGGGACGAAGCTCGATCCGATGTACACCGACCTCCTGCAGGAAGCGCAGCGGGAGTCGGAGCGGATGATGGGCCTCATCAACGAGCTGCTCGACTTCTCGAAGATCCAGTCGGGCAACTTCATCGTCGAGCAGGAGTCGGTGCGCGTCGCCGGCCTGCTGAAACGCGCCGTCCGTTCGCTGCAGTCGGTCGCCGCGCGCGACGAGGTCTTTCTGTTGAGCGCGCACGGCCGGGACATCCCGCAAATCATCGGCAGCGTCGAGAAGCTGACCCAGGCGATCATCAACCTGATCTCGAACTCGCTGAAGTTCACGCCGAAGAAGGGGCTGATCTCCGTCGGTGCCGCGATCGAGCGCAACGGCGACGCGCCGGATGCGATCGTCATCAGCGTCACCGACAGCGGGATGGGCATCAAGGCGGTCGAGATCCAGCAGATCTTCGACAAGTACAAGCAGAGCGGCACGAAGTCCATCCGCGGAGGCAGCGGCACCGGTCTCGGTTTGTACATCGTGAAACAGATCGTCGAGGCCCACGGCGGCGAGGTCTCCGTCGCCAGCATCGAAGGCGTCGGGACGTCGATGGTGCTGCGGCTGCCGGTCAAGAGGATCGCGACCGGGACCGTGCCGGCGATGGGGTAGTTACTGGTTGCTGGTTGCTGGTTGCTGGTTGCTCGCGCATCTGCGCCTGGACGCGCCGAGGCGCAAGTAACCAGCAACAAGCAACCAGCAACTACATTCACATCGTCTGGAACGCGGACAACCGCGAGGGCGGATCGAGCAGACGCGCCTGGACGCGCCGAGGCGCAAGTAACCAGCAACTAGCAACCAGCAACTACTTCACGTCGACCGACATCGTCTGGAACGCCGACAAGCGCGAGAGCGGGTCGAGCACGCCGACGGAGATCGTCAGCTTGCCGGTCGGCACGCGCAGGTTCGTCTCGAACGTGAAGAACTTCTTCTTCGCCGCCTCCAGCTGCGCCGCCGCTACTTCCAGCACCTGTTCGCGTTGATCGCCGGCACCGAAGTCGCCGCGCTCCGTCGACGCGGCATACGTCACGGTGAAGCTGCCGCGGTATTTGTCGCCGTCGGGCAAAAACGTGAGGCGCGAAAGCGGGACGCGGATCTGCACGGGCACGACCACCGCGTCGCGTTCGCGTACCACGCGTCCGGTGGTCGCCTCGATCCCGAGCTCGTTGCGGTCGTTCGGGAACATCAGCGTCGCGAGCACGCGCGACTCCATCTCTTTCGTCGGCGTCTTCCGCTCCGTCTCGCGGCGCGTGCGCACGGTCAGCTCCGGATGTCCCTTCACCCGCACCGTGATCGTTCGCGGCTTGCCGCTCTCCCCGTCGGGCGCGTGATAGCCGAGGGAGTAGTAGGCGCGGAGGTCGGAAGAGACTTGCTGGAAGAGATCGGCGATCACTCCGTCACCGCGCAGATAGCGGCCGCCGGTCGCGGTGGTGAGCGTGTTGAACGTGTCGATGGTGCCGTCGGCGATGCCGTGCACGAACGAGGGCGGCATCACCGGCGCGGTCGTGTCATCGCCGGTCGTGTTCGTGCTCAGGCTGGCGTTGTCGGGCGCGAGGCAGTAGATCGTCATCCCGTTCGCCGCCGCGCTGCGCCCCACTTCCGCGATCATCGGGCGAAGGTCGATCCATGGCGCGCTCATCCCCTGCTTCTGCCCTTCCGAGAACAGGGTGCGCGTCGAGGTGTCGTTGGGCTGTGCCTTCGGCCCCATCGCCGACACGAAACGGAACGCCTCTTTCCCCGGCTCGGACGTGAGCGAGTTCGAGACGATCACCATCACCTTCTTCCCCTCCACCTCGGCGCTCGCGTTCACCACCGCCTGCAATTCGCCGACGAACCCCTTCACCCGGCGGCCGACGAGATCTGCGTAGCGCTTCGCATACGACGCGGCCTCCATGTCGAGCTCCGCGCCCATCACCGTCCGCTGGAACTGGCGGCTTTCCATCCCCTGGCGCGTGTTCGCATGAAACGCCAGCGCGCGGATCTGGTGCTCGATGCCGCGGATCACGGAGTCGCGGTCGCTCGTGTACGGCAGGAGGACTCGGTTCTTGTTCGTCGGCGTGAGGATCATGCCTTCGTCGCCGGGCCGCATCGACGTCTTCACCAGCTCGATCGCCTGCCTCCCGAGCTTATCCGCGACGACCGGATGCAGCGCCATGTCGTCGATCACGAAGATGAACTTGCGCGGCAGCGGCTTCGGCGCCTCGACCGGCGCGGCATCCGGTACGACGTTCACCGCCGTGACGGCGTTGCCGCCGACGTATTCGGAGAAGTTCGAGATCTCCTGCACGCGGCCTTCGTCGCGGATCTCGAAATCAGATTTCGACAACCCCTGGACCGACTTGCCGTCCGGATCGGTGACGATCACGTCGAGATTGACGACGCGCACTTCGAAGGTCTGGATGTAAGGCGCGGCGAAGAGGAGTGCGGCGGCGAGCAGCGCTTTCATTTCGCGTCGACCTCGACGGTCAGGAAGCCGGTCACGCGCGAGGCGGTGTCGATCATGCCGATCGCGACGCGGTACTTGCCCGGCTTCAGGCGCAGGTTCGTGTCGTACGTGAAGTACTGATCGCGCGTCGACTCGAGCTCGTCTTCCGGCACGTCGACGTCTTGCTCGCGCTCGAATCCCGATTCGAAGGTGGAGCGCTCGCCGGAAGCCGCATACTGGATGCGGAACGTCGCGCGCCGCCCCTCCTCGGTGCGCAGGAACGTCAACGACTTCAGCGGCACGTGCACGATGAGCGGCACGAGGACGAGATCGTCCTCATCGCGCGTCATCTCCCCGACTTCCACGCCGATCGCGAGCTCGTTGCCGCCCGGGCGGATCAGCGACGCGATCGTCTGGTCTTCGAGCTCCTGCGTCGGCGACTTGCGCATCACGTCGCGGCGCGCGCGCACCTGCAACTCCGGCCGATCCTTCACCTTCACTTCGACGCGATGCACTTTGCCGACGTCGGTCTCCGGCGCGCGGTAGCCGAGGGAGTAGTAGGCGGAGAGATCGTTGGAGACCTGGTGGAAGGCGGCCGTGACATTGCCGTCGCCGCGGAAGAAGCGGCCGCCGGTGACGTCCGCGAGCGCGCTGAACGACCTCTCGTTTTGATTGAGCTGCGACGCAAAGTTCACCGCCTGCATGCCGACGTTGTTGCGCACGCTGACGATGTCCGGACCGCCGATGGCGTCGCTGAGGTTGAAGGTTGGCTGCAGGCCGTAGATGGTGACGCCGTTCGCGCTCGCGATGCGTGCCGCTTCGTCGATCTCCGGCGTCAGATCGTAGTAGTCGATTCCGACCTGCGGCGGTCCCCACAGCTGGTAGTTCCACATCTGGTCGACGACGTCTTTGCCCGGCTGGGACGGGAAGGAGCTGGCCATGAGCACCAGGATCTTCCGGCCGGAGATGCCGGCCATCGAGCCGATCACGCTGCGGAGCTGTCCGAGGCGCCGAGTGACGCGGTTGCGGACGGTGTGGGCGTAGTCGCGGATGATCAGCTTGCGCTCTTGGGCGACGCTCTTCGACATTTCGCTCGCGAGGCGGAAGGATTCGAGGCTCTGCTCCGTGTCGACGCGCGTATCGAATGAGTGGACGAGCGTCGTCAGCGCTGCGTCAATGGCGGCGTGGTCGGAGGTGAACGGCAGCGCGATTTTCTCTTTCGCCTGCGGGCGGTAGATCATCGCCTCGTCGCCCGGCTGCATCGCGGTGGCGACGAGGGCCTTCGCGTCACGCAACATCTTGGTTCGCGTCGTGGGATGAAGCGACATTTCGTCGGCGAAGAAGATGAAATGGCGCGGCGCGCGCTGCGTCTGCTCGGCCGGTGGCGGCGTCGCGTTGCCCGTCGGCTTCTGCAATGCGGCCACACCTTTGGACTCGACGGATTCCGAGAAATTCGTGAGCGGCTGCGGCTTGCCGTCTTCCAGGACGAGGAAGTCCTCTTTGCGCAGGCCGGTCACCGGTTTGCCGGCGCGGTCGGTGACGACGACGTCGACGTTGTTGATCCGGACTTCGACCGTCTCGACGTAAGGCTGGTTGGATTGTTGGGCGAGGGCGAGCAGGAGGACGAAGGTTTTCATGATCTGGTGAGGACCGCGTCCACACCATACCGCAACTCGTCTTCGCCGATTCCGGTGATGACGCCAACCCGCCCTACGGCGTGAGGAAGGACCATGACGCGTCCACGACCGGTGTTTTTCTTGTCGTGCTCCGTCGCCGCAAGGATCGCTTCCGGGTCGAGCTGCGGCAACGCCGCCGGCTCGTGCGCGCGGATCGTGTCGTCGATGCGCGCCCGTTCGCGCTCCGGCAGGAGGCCGCGGTTCACGGCGATGGCGTTCGCCGCGATCATCCCCCACGCCACCGCCTCGCCGTGCGTGATCCCCTCGTAATGCATGGCCGCCTCGATGCCGTGCGCGATCGTGTGGCCGTAGTTCAGCCAGCGGCGGAGATCCGCTTCCTTTTCGTCGGCGGCGACGATGTCCGCCTTTACCTTGATCGCGCGGCGCACGACTTGTTCGACGTCGACTCTTTGCTCTTCGAACATGGCGAAGAGCTCCGGGTCGGCGATCACGCCGCCTTTCAACGCCTCGAACAGACCGCTGCGCCGTTCGTGCGGCGGCAGCGTTTCGAGGACGGAGATGTCGGAGACGACGGCGACGGGCGGATGGAAGCTGCCGATGAGGTTCTTCCCCTTCGCGTGATTCACCGCGACCTTGCCGCCGATGGAGCTGTCGACCTGCGCGAGGAGTGTCGTCGGCACGTGCACGAGATCGATGCCGCGCAGGAAGATCGACGCCGCGAAACCCGCCGTGTCGCCCACCATCCCCCCGCCCACGACGACCGCGAGCGAGTCGCGCTTCGCGTTGCGCTCCAGGAACTCGGTGACGATCCCCTCGGCGGTGGCGAGCGTCTTGTGCGCCTCCCCTTCCTCGAACGCGATGATGTCCGCCTGCGCAAACGACTTCGCGACTCGTTCGCCGAAGCGCTCGCGCAACTGCGTGGAGGTGATGACGAAGACACGGCCGCGCGGCTCGAGCAGCGAGCCGACCCGGTCGAGCAGGTCGTGGCCGACGAAGATGGGATACGGGATCGTGAGAAGCGGTGTCATCGGTGTCATCCTCGCGGCTTGTCATCCTGACCCGCGAAGACGGTGAAGGATCTCCTGATGCGGGCGATCGGCGCCCGTGCCGGGAGATCCTTCGCCCTCTGCGGGGCTCAGGATGACACGGCAACCGACGTCACCGGCGCCGGCTTCGCCTCGGGGCCGAAGCGCCGTCATCGCTTTCCCCAAGGCTGGCGAGAACGCGGAGCTTGGTGAAGGCTTGGCCAGCAAACGCAGCGGTCCGGGCCCGCTCAGGATGACACGGTTTTCGCCACCGCCACCCCCAACTCGGTCAGCTGCTTTTCATCGACGTGCGACGGGGCGTCGCACATCAGATCCTGCGCGCGGGCGGTCTTCGGGAACGCGATCACGTCGCGCAGCGACTCGCCCCGGGCCATCAGCATCGCGATGCGATCGACGCCGAGGGCGATGCCGCCGTGGGGCGGCGCGCCGTACTTGAAAGCATCGATCAGGAACCCGAATCGCGAACGCGCCTCCTCGGTGCCGATGCCGAGCGCGGCGAACATCCGCTCCTGCACGTCCGGGCGGTTGATGCGGATCGATCCGCCGCCGAGCTCCAGGCCGTTGAGCACGACGTCGTACGCGCGGGCGAGCACGTTCCCCGGATCGCTCTCCAGCTTGTCGAGATCTTCGGGACGCGGGGACGTGAACGGATGATGGCGGGCGAAGTAGCGGCCCGACTCCTCGTCCCACTCGAACAGCGGAAAGTCGGTGACCCAGAGGAAGTTCCAGCTGTCGGCGGGAATCATCCCCTGCTCTTTGCCGACCTTCAGGCGCAGATTCGCGAGCACGTCCCAGACCTTGACCTGCTTGCCGGCGACGACGAGCGCGAGATCGTTCTCGTTCGCCTTCATCGCCGTGCGCAGCGTGTCGAAGCCGGCGTCGGTCAGGAACTTCTTGATCGACGAGCCGCGTTGGGCGTCGAACTTCACCCACACGAGCCCCGAGGCGCCGAGTTTCTTCGCTTCTTCGGTGAGGTCGTCGATCTGCTTGCGCGAGAGCGACGCGCCGTTGGGAACGACGATGCCCTGCACGCTCTGCGCGGCGCGGAACGGCTCGAACTCGATCGTCTTTGCGACTTCGGTGAGATCGACGAGCTCCATGCCGAAGCGGGTGTCGGGGCGATCGATGCCGAAGCGCTCCATCGCCTCCTGCCAACGCATCCGCGGGAAAGGAGCGGACGGATGGATGCCGGCCAGCGGGAACACCTCGGCGAAGAGGCTCTCGATCGTCTGGAAGATGAACTCCTCGTCGATGAACGACGCCTCCACGTCGATCTGCGTGAACTCCGGCTGGCGGTCGCGGCGCAGGTCTT
>JAFAVZ010000129.1 GCA_019242175.1 Acidobacteriota bacterium | reverse complement strand
GATCGCTACCTGCCTCTTCCGCCGCGTGACGGGGATTCCGTGTCCGGGTTGCGGCTTCTCGCGGGCGTTCCTGGCGCTGCTGCGCGGCGACTGGGGCGCCGTCCAGCGGCTCCATCCGCTCGCGCCGCTGCTCGCGCTCGAATGGATCGCAATCTGGGTGATCGCGGGGGCGTGGGCGATCGGAAAGCGGTTTCCTGTCCCGCAAACCGAGAGGCTCGCCGAACGGCTGATTCTGACGAACGCGGCGCTCTTCCTTCTGCTCTGGGGCGGCCGCCTCTACTTCCACACGTTGCCATGGTGAAAACAATGGTCCTGACCGTTCGCCGAAGAATCTACCTCTACCTCATCTTCGCCGCCCTCGGCGGCCTCGCCTGCGCCGGCGTCGATTTCACGATCGACGCGAACCGGATGAATGCGGACGTCAAGGTGAAGGACGACCTCGAGTGCGCCCTGCGGCAAAACGCCGGCAAATGCACCGAGTCGACGTTCAGCAACGGCGTTTGCCACCTCAAGGCCTGCGCGCGCCCGCCCGACAATCCCTCGAATCCGGTCACGAACTGCGCTTTCGGCAGCACGAACGGAAGCCGTCCGTGGACGGCGAGCGACTGTCGGACGAAGATCGTCGGCTCCCAGTGCACCGAGGGGACGCTGTACTCGATCGGTTGTTACGGCTACACGTGCAAGGACGGGAGGTGCGGTCGATGAAACGCCTTCTCGTCAGTCTGGGAGTGCTGTTCGTCACGATGGGCGGAAGAGAAGCGTTCGCTGCGCCCGCGCTCACCGCCCGCCCCCAAAGCGGCGTCGTCGCGCTGACGTTCCCCGATCTGGTCGCGTCCGCCGGCGCGTTCACGGTCGTCTTCCCGACGACGGCCGTCGGCGCGACGTCGACGCAGCCCTGCTACTACAACTGCTTCGGCATCAACGGCGGAAGCTGCAACTACTCCGGCACGGTGGCGTTGACGAAGGCCGCGACGCCTCCGTTTCGCACGCTGAATGTTCGCAAGGGGACGGCGAACGGCGGGTGCACGGGCACGGCCGTGAACCTTCCGGCGACGATTCAGGCGGGGGAGGTGCTGCTCACCGATTTCGTCTTCGCGCCGACGGCATCCGGCACCTTTCAGGACACCGTCGTCTACACCGTGACGCCGACCAACGCGGCGGCCGACACGTTCTCCTGGCTGCTGTCCGGCTCCACGCCAACTACGGCTCCGACGTCGATGAGCAAGTACTCGACGCCGACCGCCGCGGCCGGCCCGTCCTCGCTCACGCTTGGGCCGGATGGCAACCTCTGGTTCACGGAGAGTCTCGTCAACAAGATCGGGCGCGTCACGCCGGCGGGTGTGATCACCGAGTTCACCATCCCGACTCCGAACGCGTTCCCGGGCGGCATCACCGCCGGCGTCGATGGCAACCTCTGGTTCACGGAGTCGGACGGCAACAAGATCGGGCGCATCACACCGGCGGGCGTCATCACCGAGTTCCCGCTCAACATCCTGGGAGCGTTGCCCGGACCGATCGTCTCCGGCGCCGACGGCGCGCTCTGGTTCGCCGAGGCGCAGTACAACAACATTGCGTCGATCTCGCCCTTCGGCCAGCTCGCCGAATATCACCTCACGGCGTCGAACAATCAGGCCGGCGCGATGTTCGGCCTCGCCGCCGCGCCCGACGGCGCGATCTGGTTCACGCAGAATCACGCGAATCGCATCGGACGCATGGTCGGCAACGGGGAGTTCACCGAGTTCAATCTGCCGTCGGCCGATCTGCAACCTGCCGGCATCACCCTCGGGCCGGACGGCAACTTCTGGTTCACCGAGTCGAAGCTGAACGGCAACGCGCGCATCGGGCGCATCACGCCGAACGGCGTCGTGACCGAGTTCCCGATCACGACCGCGGCCTCGACGGCGATCGCGATCGTCTCCGGCGGCGGGGCGCTCTGGTTCTCCTGGTCGACGTCCTCAGCGAGCAAGATCGGACACATGACGACGAACGGTGCGATGACGCACACGGACCTGCCGTCCGGCGTGACGGCGTTCGCGCTCGCGTTCGGCGCGGACGGCGCGTTGTGGTTCACCGACTTCAACGGCAGCACGATCGGCCGCATCCCGCTGCCGGTCCCAAGACGACGGACGGTGAAGCGCTGAACCGGCTATGCTTGCGGCATGCGTCCGCTTCGGTTCTCGATGAACGTCACGCTCGACGGTTGCTGCGATCACCGCGCAGGCATCGCCGATGAAGACCTGCACCGCCACGCGGCCGCGAACATCGCTCGCGCCGATGCCCTCCTCTTCGGCCGAGTCACTTACGGGATGATGGAGGCCGCGTGGCGGCTGCCGTTGTCGCCGGCGATGCCGGCGTGGACGCTGCCCTTCGCGAAGACGATCGACGCGGCGAAGAAGTACGTCGTGTCGAGCACGCTGAAGAGCGTCGACTGGAACGCCGAGCTTCTGCAAGGCGATCTTGCGACTGCAGTTCGAGAGCTCAAACAGCAGCCGGGAAATGGGCTGTTCGTCGGCGGCCTGCAACTCGCGCAAGCGCTGACGGAACTGGGGTTGATCGATGAGTACGAGATCCTGGTTCATCCGAGAGTCGTGGGTCACGGGCCTGCGCTTTTCGCGGGGCTCTCGAAGCCGCTCGATCTGAAACTCGTCGGCCACGTGGAGCTTCCTTCCGGCGTGATGGCGCTGCGGTACGAGCCAGCCCGAACCGTATAATCCCGGAGCTCTCATGACGATGGATCCCGAAGCGCGCCGGCGCGTGGAAGAAGTGTTTCTGCGCGTGCTCGAGTCGCCCGCGGACGAGCGCGCGGCGGTGCTCGATCGGGAGTGCGCGGGCGATCCGGAACTGCGCAGCGAAGTCGCCAGCTTGCTGGCCCACGACGGAAGCGGCACGTTCATCCGCGACCTCGTGACGGACGAGGCGACGGCGTTGGCGGAAGGATTGGAGCGACGTTGGATCGGCCGCCGCGTCGGCGCCTGGCGAATCACCCGCATCCTCGGACGCGGCGGCATGGGCGCCGTCTACGAAGTCGCGCGCGACGACGGCGCGTTCGAGCAACGCGCGGCGATGAAGATCGTCCGCGCCGGCATCGACGACGACCTTGGGCGCCGGCGATTTCTCGAAGAGCGGCAGATCCTCGCTCGCCTCAATCATCCGAACATCGCCCGCCTGCTCGACGGCGGCCAGAGCGACGACGGCATCCCGTTTCTGGTCATGGAAGCGGTGGACGGATTGCCGATCACGGAGCATTGCGATCGCGCCCCTCTCTCGATCGAGGCGCGGCTGCGGCTCTTCGTCACGGTTTGCCGCGCCGTGCAGTTCGCGCACACGCAGCTGATCGTGCATCGCGATCTCAAGCCGTCGAACATCCTGGTCACCGCGGACGGGACGGTGAAGCTGCTCGACTTCGGCATCGCGCGCCTGCTCGCTGTCGACGCGCTCGATGCCACCGCGGCGAGCGAGCTCGCGCTCACTCCCGACTACGCGAGCCCGGAGCAACTACGCGGCGAGGTGACCACGACCGTCAGCGACGTCTACTCGCTCGGCGCCGTGTTGTTCGAGCTGCTCACCGGCAAGAAGGCGAACGCGTTTCGTGCACACGCGCCGAGCGAAGTCGCGCCGCCGCGCCGGGCGCGCAGGCTGCGCGGCGATCTCGATGCGATCGTGCTGATGGCGTTGCAGCAGGAGCCGAGCAAACGCTACGCATCGGCGGAGCAACTGGCGCAAGACATTGAACGCCATCTCGACGGACTGCCTGTCTCGGCGCGCGCCGACTCGTGGCGTTACCGCGCCGGCAAGTTCATCGCGCGCAATCGCATCGCCGTGGCGGCGTCGACGTTGGTCATGCTGTCGCTCGTCGCGGGCATCATCGGCACG
>JAFAVZ010000300.1 GCA_019242175.1 Acidobacteriota bacterium | reverse complement strand
GGGCGCCGGAGTGCGAGCGGACAGTTATATGGCCGCCCCGGCGGAACGGATCGAGGCCTGTATCGCCGAAGGCCTTGATCGAAGCGCCGTCGAGCGTCACGTTGTCTTTCGCGGAGAGGTTGATGGTGCCGCCCTGGTCGCCGAGGTTCGTGCCGGAGGCGGTGAAGGCGTTGCCGTTGGCCGTGACCTTGCCGGAGGTGGAGATCACGCGGATTACGCCGGAGACGTTGTGGACCAGCGTGCCGGCATTCGCATTCACGCCGTAAGCGGACGTCACCGCCGCCTCGGGGCCGAAGACCGTGATGTCGTTGCGGGCGAAGATGTCGATGGCCGTCTGGGCCGTGCTCTGGAACGTGGAGTCGGTGCGGATCACGCCGTTGCGGCCGGCGGTGACGCCGCTGCGGTTCACGTCGCGGCCGTCGACCGTGACGCTCGTTCCGGAGCGGACGACGACTTTGTTGTTCACGCCGTTGCTGGAGATCGCGGCGACGATGCCTTTGATCTGCACGTTGCAGCCTTCGAGGGTGACGGTACCGCCGCCGCCCAGGCCTCCCTGCGAGCCGACCACCGCGTCGCCGGTGAGGATCACCGCCGGCTCGCTATGGCTCGTGGATTTGATGGTGATGTTGCCGCCGGTCATCGTGGGAAGACCGCCGGTGAAGAGCGCACCGCTGTACTTGCCGCCGGAGCGGAGCGTCGCGGAGGGGCCGGAGGCGACGAGGCCGCCGACGGTGATGGCGTTGCCGGCGGTGAGGCTGATGTTGCCCGCCGAGCCGTCACCCGCCGCCGCGGAGATCACCGAGCCGGCGCTCAGCGTGGTGGCGCCGCCGGAGGTGAACGTCACGGCGCCGGCGTGCTGGCCGGGGAGCGCGCCGATGGAGCGGCTGGTGGAGATACGCGCGCCGGCGAGGCTGCCGGACGGGCCGTTCATCGCGATCGTCCCGTTCGCCTGAACGGTGACGTCTCCGCCGTTGCCGGTGCCGAGCCGGTCTTCCGCGGAAAGGACGCTGCCCGCGTTCATCGTGAAGTTGCCGCTCACGACGAACTTCATGTCGCAGGCACCCGAGAAGAGGGTGTCGTTGCAGTTGACGGTGCCGTTGATGGTGAGGTTGCCGTCGTTGACGGTGAACACGCCGTTGTGGGCGTGGTCGTGGTCCTGCGCCGAGCCGTCGATCGTCGCGAAGTCGACCGTGCCGCTCAGCGTCACGTTGTCGGCCAGCGCGGGGAGCGAGAGCACCACGAGCGCGAGGAGGAAAAAGAGGGGGCGCGACTGCCTGAGGTAAGACATGTACAAATCCTCCGAGTCAGATTGAGGGACGAGCGGGAACGTCCTCAGAGATGGCAGTTACCAGCAGTGGTGGTTAGGGATTTTTGGACCGCCGAAATCATACGCGCGGTACTCATACTTGTCATCCTTTCGGATTGAAGGAATGCAGAAACGGCGGCGTTCCGGAAGTGGTGAGAGAACGTTGCATGGAGGTCCGGCCTTTGCGTGGCATCCTGCTGCCCGCCCGAAAGGAGCCTCTCGATGCGTATCCGTTCCACCGTCTGCTTTCTCCTTAGTGTCGCTTTCACGCTTTCCGTTTCGGCCGCCCCTGGCGGCAGTTCGGCTGCCACAGGCAGCAGTTCGGCTGCCACGGGCAGCGGCAAAGGACTCCTGGAGCGGATCGGCCCGACCGCCTTCATCCACGTGCCGGCCGAGAGCTTCCGCGATCTTTCCACGCGCCAGCAGAAGCTCGCCTACTGGCTGACGCAAGCCTCGATCGCCATCGATCCGATCATTTACGACCAACAGTCGCGTTTCGGATTGCGCCAGAAATATGTGCTGGAGCTGATCGTCTCCCATCCCCAAGGCGTCGATCCGAAGGTGTACCGGAAGGTGGCGGACTACACGAAGCTGTTCTGGGCGAATCACGGCAATCACAACGACCTCACCGCTCTCAAATTCGTGCCGGAATTTACCTCGGAAGATTTGGAAGGCGCAGCAATCCACGCGCTGAAGAATGTGAAGAACGCGAGGATGTCCGAGGCGGAATTGCGGAAGGAGGTGCGGGAGCTCGGGCCTTCGTTCTTCGATCCGGCATTCGAGCCACAGCTCACGGCGAAGAATCCGGAAGGCGGGAAGGACATCATCCAGAGCAGTTCCAACAACTTCTATGCGCCCGGCGTCACGCTGGCGGAAGTGGAGAAGCTGAAGGAAACGCACGCGCTGAACTCGCGCGTGGCGAAAACGAAGGACGGAAAACTCGTCGAGGAAGTCTGGCGAGCCGGAACGCCGGACGGAAAAGTGAAGCCTGGCCTCTACGCCGTGTATCTCAGCAAGGCGATTTCGCATCTGCAGAAGGCGAAACCGTATGCGGAACCGGGGCAGGCGCCGGTGATCGACGCGCTCATTCGCTATTACCAGACGGGCGATGCGCGGGATTGGATCGACTTTGGGATCCAGTGGGTCGGCAACAATCCGCCGGTCGATTTCGCGAACGGCTTCATCGAGGTCTATCGCGACGCGCGCGGCGCCAAGGGAACGTCGCAGAGCTTCGTCTCCGTCACGGACGAAAAGCTGAACAAGCTGATGACGAAAATCGCGACGAACGCGCAGTACTTCGAGAACCGCGCGCCGTGGGCCGACCAGTACAAGAAGCAGGGCGTGAAGCCGCCGTTGGCGACGGCGATCGAGACGATCGTCGAAACGGGCGACTTCGCCGTGACGGTCGTCGGGGACAACCTCCCGAACGAGAACGAAGTCCGCGAAAAGTACGGGACGAAGAGCTTCCTCTTCACCGGCTCCACGCGCGCGCTCGACGAAGCGCGCGGCAGCTCGTCGCTCGACGAGTTCGCCTATGACGCCGAGGACAAGACGCTTTCGACGAAGTATGGGAGCGAGGCGGAAGATCTATTGACGGCATTGCACGAGATCATCGGCCACGGCTCGGGCAAGGTGAATCCGAAGCTGACCGAGGATCCGTTCACGTACTTGAAGGAGTACGCGTCGACGCTGGAAGAGGCGCGCGCCGATCTCATGGCATTGTGGAACATCTGGGATCCGAAGCTGCAGGAGCTCGGACTCGTTTCGCATCCCGATGTGGCGAAGGCGATGTACCTGCGCCAGTTCCGCGCGCCGTTGACGCAGCTCGGCTCGATCCCGAAAGGGGAGACGATCGAAGAGGATCATCAACGCGACCGGCAGATGATCGCGCTGTACATCATGGACAAGGTGCCGGGCTCGCTGGAGTGGGCGAAACGCGACGGCAAGACGTTCATGCACGTCGTCGATTATCAGAAAACGCGGCAGGGCGTCGGGATGCTGCTCGCGGAGCTGATGCGCATCAAGGGCGAAGGCGACTACGCGGCGATCAAGGCGCTGGTGGACAAGTACGGCGTGCACTTCGATCCGAAGCTGCGCGACGAGGTGGTGGCGCGGGTGAAGAAGCTCGATCTGCCGCTCTACTGGCACGGCGTGAACGCCGAGCTGGCGATGGATGCGGCGGGGAAGGTTACGATGTCGTATCCGAACGACGTGACGAAGCAGCGCCTCCGTTACGCCGCGATGTACGACCAGGAGCTGAAGCGATGACGTTTCTCGCCTCCGCCATCGACGCACTCGCCTCGACGCCTGCCCGCGTGCAGGCATGGACCGCCGGGTTGTCGGAAGAGCAATTGTCTTTCACGCCCGGACCGGACACTTTCTCGATCCGGGAGAACGTTGCCCATCTCCGGGACATCGACATGCTGGGCTACGAGCAACGCGTCGCCCGGACGCTCGCGGAGTCGCATCCGTCGCTGCCGGACATCAACGGTAGCGCGCTCGCGATCGAGCTCGATTACGCGCATCAGCCGTTGACGCCGGCACTCGAGGCTTTTGCCGCGTCCCGCGCGCGATCCATGACGTTGCTGCGAGCGGCGAGTGAGGCGGATCTGGAGCGGACGGCGCACTACGAGGGAACGGGCGAGGTGACGCTGCGGCGCATCCTCGAGCTGTGGCTGGAGCACGACGCCGAGCATCTGCACGACATCGAGCTGCTGGTGCGCGGCGAGGCGTGCCCAAGTCGCAGCGTCGCCTAGTTGATCGCCAGGGGCCGGTGCGTTCGTTGCTTCGCTCGTCGCAGTGACCCCGAAGCCGGTCCAGATGCTGTCCTCATGAGCCCCGAAGAGGGCGAAGGATCTCCCGGCGCAGGCGAAACGATGGCGCACTTGCCGGGAGATGCTTCGCCGTCTGCGCGGCTCAGAATGACAAGACTCGGCGCAGACTCTCGCTCCGGGCGAGCGATTCCGATGAACCCAGAGCCGACTTCCGCGTAAAGAGCAGCATGCGGAATCTGATCGCGATCCTGTTCCGTCCGGCCGAGACCATCCAGCGCATCCTGGCCCAGCCGCAGGACCGGATGGTGATCCCGCTCGTCCTCCTCGCCGTCTGCGCGAACGCATTGCGCGACGTCGCGCTCGAAAAGCTCCAGCAAACGGCCGGCAACCCGAAGGTGCTCGGCATCGTCGCCGCGGTCTGCGTCGGCATGATGATGATCGCCGTCGGCGCGTTCTACGTCCTGGCCTGGATCGCCGTTCTGATCGGCCGCATCTTCGACGGCCAGGGCTCGGTGCGCGCGATGCGTTCGGCGCTGGCCTGGGGCCTCGCGCCGGTCATCCTCTCACTGGTCTACCGCCTGCCGATGGTCTTCCTGCCCCAGCCGAGCGGCTTCTTCGCCATCGCGTTCTTCGCGCTACTGCGCGCGGCGCTCGTGCTCTGGTGGGTCGCGATCACCAGCGTCACAATCGCCGAGGCGGAGAAGTTTTCGCCCTGGAGCGGGCTGGCGACGCTGGTGCTCACCGCGTTGGCGCCCGCCGTGGTGATGGGCGCCGCGCTGCTGACGATGTTCCTGACAAAGCACTGAAAATGTAGGGCCGGCTCTCCGGCCGGCCCCAGCATCGACAATGGGGGCCGGCTGGAGAGCCGGCCCTACATTCGCACGCCCTAGGCGAAGCCTTTGGGCCGTTCGTCAATCGTCGTTGCGATGTCGATCAAGCTCGCCGTGAACACCGGATCCTCGGTGTGCAAGAACACCAAGCCGCCGGCGGTCTTCATCGTGAGCACGTCATTGTCGACGTCGACCTCGACGTCGTCGATCTGACTCAGCGGGATGTCGCTGTTCTTCTTTCCCTGCACGGCAATGCGTTTGTTCGTGATGTAGACCGTGCAGTCGCCGACCGGCACGAGCTTCTCCACCTTGCCCTCGCGCCGCCGTTTCAGCTGCTGGCCGCGCGCGGAGTGGATGCAGTACTCGCCGTAGCCGAGCTTGATCGGGCACTGCTGCTTCGGCAGATCGTGCTTCGTCACGCCGCGCAGGCGGCGGAACTGTTCGCCGGCCTTCGCCTCCATCGGGACGTCGCGTTCCCAGATGTTGAACGCGCGGCGCAACTGCGTCAGCTGCGCTTCCTGCGCTTGGCCGAGGCGGTCGTCGGCGAGGAGGTGCCATACGAGGACTTCGTAGAGCTGGGAGCGGACGTCGAACGCGTCGTCGGACGAGAGGCCGGTCGCGTACGCAACCTTGTCCATCAGCTGCGTGACTTCCGCAGCCCTCGCCATGCCGACCCGGCCCAGCGCCTCGAAGCCGATCTGGAGCACGGTGTCGCGCGCGGCGGGCGCCCAGACTTTGTAGGGCAGCTCGAGCGACTTGCGCTCCTGCGCGACGCGATTCAGCGCCTCGTCGGTCGGATCGCGGCGCACCTGGTCGAGCGCGCCGGCATAAGCGGCGAGGATCTCGCGATGTTTGCGGTCGCGTTCCTCGTGCTCTTTCCGTTCGCGGTCTTCCTGCGCCTTGATCTGCGCGCGTTGGGAGGCCGTGACGCCGATCGGGATGCCGATCAGGATCACGCCGAAGACGATCTCGAACCAGCCCTGAGGCCGGCCCTGCAAGATGAGACTCAGGCCCGCGAGGATGATGAGGGCGCCGAGGATCATCATGGCGATGTAGGCCCAACCGGTAGGGGAGGTCGGGCGAAGAGATGCCCAGAACGGCGTCGAGCTGATGCTCTTCGCCTGGGGCATGGTGGGGGAGCCGACGCCGGTCGTGTCGGCGAAATAGAAGGAGCGCATCCTCCGCCGCAGGAACTCACCGGTGGGACCCGTGCTGAGCGACGGATCGTCGTCGATGGTTTCGAGCGGAATGCGGGGGGTGACTCCGAATCGTACCGGCCCGTTGGCGAGCCACTTCTGCACGTAAAACGTCACGGCGGAGCTGCCCGCTGCAAGTCTGTTGCCGAGCGCTTTTGCGGCTCGCTTCTTGCGCTTCGTTCCCCTGCGGAAGGAGAGAGCGATGACGAGCTTCGGATTGCTGGTGCGCCTCGAGGCGAAACATGGAAAAGACGGGGAGGTGGAGTCGTTTCTGGAGTCGGCGTTGCCGCTCGCGCAGGCGGAGCAGGGAACGACGGCGTGGTTCGCCATCCGTTTCGGCCGCTCCGAGTACGGGATCTTCGACGCCTTCCCCAGCGAGGCCGACCGCGACGCCCATCTGAACGGAGCGGTCGCCAAGGCGTTGATGCAGAACGCCGACACGCTGCTGGCGAAGCCGCCGGAGATCACGAAGCTGAGCGTGCTCGCCGATAAGTTGCCGACGTCCACCTCGCCCGTCCGGAAAGCGGTACTCCTCTCGTTCCGGGCGAAGTCGGGCCACGAGTCCGACGTCGAGACGTTCCTGCGCGACGCGAAGCAGCTCGTCGACGCCGAGCCGGAGACGATCGCCTGGTTCGCGGTGAGCTTCGGCGACGGCACTTACGGCATCTTCGACGTCTTCCCGGACAACGGCGGGCGCTTCGCGCATCTCACCGGCCACGTCCCGCGCGAGCTCGCCAAGCACGCTCTCACCATCCTCGGCAGCGTGCCGGATATGGAGCTCCCGAACGTGCTCGCCGACAAGTTGCCGGGCTAGAAGTGTCATCCTGAACAGCGCAGACTGTGAAGGATCCGTACCTTAGAAGGCAGCGCAAGATCGGTACGGATTCTTCGCCGTCTGCGCGGCTCAGAATGACACCGAGAAGACATTGCCCACCTAGCGCAGTGTAGCCAGGTACGCCGCCATGTCCTGCGCATCCTTCTCGTTGACGCCGAGGTTCGGCATCGTGGTGTTCGGGTCGAGCGCTTGCGGATTTTGCAACCAGCGGGACATCGTCGCCGGGTCGTTCGGAAATTTGTTCGCGATCTGCGGGCGGCTGGCCATCTGTTCCAGCGACGGTCCGATCATGCCGCCGCCGTCGACGCCGGGGATGACGTGACACGCGTTGCAGGTGTACTGCGTCATCAGCTGTTTGCCGCGTTCGGCGTTGGTGGCGCCGGCCGGGGAGGCGGGTTTCAGCGGTGGCAGCGGCGTTTCGGCCTGGCGTTTACACGCCGCGAGGGTGAGGAGCAGGAGCGCAGCGAGGGTCCGCTTCATCGCCTTCCGTTTATCACCGCGCTCGGCGATTCTCCAAATTGTGGCGGAGCGGGCTCGTGCTTTGCATGAGGTCGGCAGCCGATGGCTTCCGAAATTCGGGTGTTGGTGGTGGACGACGAGCCGGCGATCCGCGCTCTCGTGGCGAAGATCGTTTCCCGCGCCGGCCTCGCCGTCGATACGGCGCGCGATGGCGCCGAGGCGATCGAGAAGCTCGATGCCGGGAGCTATGCGGTGATGGTCATCGACCTGATGATGCCGGTCGTCGATGGCTACGCGGTGGTCGAGCATCTCCGCGAGCGCAGCGGCACGAAGCCGGCGGTCATCGTGATCACGGCCGGCGACTCCGCCGCCATCCGCCGCCTCGACGGCGCCACTGTCCACTCCGTCATCCGCAAGCCCTTCGACATCGACGTCCTCGGCGACCTCGTCGTCGCCGCCGCGCAGACGATGGCCGCCGAGCAGAAGACCTCCGAGCGCCGCACGGAAGGCGACCTCCTCGATTTTCCGCACCGCAGCGACAGCGTCTGCTGACGCCGGCCGGCCTGGCTCGCGGCTTGCTGAACTTTTGCGTGTAGCTCAAATCACCAGGAGGCTTTTGCTTGCAATACACGATCGAGGCTCGCGAGCTGACGAGCGAGTACACCCACCGCCCCACCACGGACGACGCACCGCGCAGGACGCAGGTGGAGGCGCGGACGGCCGACGACGCCATCGCCCAATTCGTGAGAGAAAACGCCTCGGAGCTGGTGAACATGACGACGCCGCTCACCGGCCGGGAGTCGATCGCGACGGTGAAGAGAAACGATTCGGTCTATCTGGTCCGTGTGTACGCGGGATAAAGAAGGGTGTAGAAGATGCAAAAAGTGCGAGGACGCGCACTTTTTGTTGCAAATCATGCAAAAGAGGGGCATCTTGAT
>JAFAVZ010000256.1 GCA_019242175.1 Acidobacteriota bacterium | reverse complement strand
GAGAAACGCGAAGTCGCGGCCGAAGACCTCGCGCTGCATGCAGTACACGCAGCGGAAGTTGCATCGATCCGTGACCGAGATGCGGAGGTCGCGCGCGGGGCGGGAGAGAGAATCGAGCATCGTTACTCGTTGCTGGTTACTGGTTGCTGGCGCAGGTACGTCGGAAGGCACCGAGGCGCAAGCAACCAGCAACAAGTAACCAGTAACTACTCCGGCGGGAAAAGAAACTCCAGCACCGTCTTCGCCCGACCCGCCCAGGCGCGTTCGCTGTGGTCGGCGCGGCGGTCTTCATGGAAGCGGAAGTTCGCCGCGCTCCAGCCCTTCGCCAGCAGCCGGTCGCGAAGCGCGCGCGCGTCGTTCAGCGCCTCTTTCCCCTCGCGTCCGCCGATGTCGACCCAGATCAACGGCTTCTCGCCGCCGAACTGATCGACACAGCCAAGGATCGTGCGCTCGTCCCACCAGACCGAGGGAGACATCACGGCGGCGCGGCCGAAGACGTCCGGACGCGTGAGCGCGAGATGGAGCGAAACGAGTCCGCCGAGGGAAGAGCCGCCGATCGCCGTGTGCTCGCGGTCGGCACGCGTCCGGAAGCGTTCGTCGATCATCGGCTTCAGCTCTTCCACGAGCATCCGGCCGTAGTCGTTCGCCCGTCCCCCACCCTTCTTCACGTCGCAACGCGTGGGCGTGTATTCGTCCATGCGGCCGGCATTCGCGTGGTCGATGCCGACGATGATCACCGCATCGGCCTCCGCTCCGCCGATGGCCGCGTCTGCCGACTCCGCCAACTGCCAGTGGTTGCCGGGAACGAATGCACGTTCGGGGTCGAAGAGGTTCTGCCCGTCCTGCATGTAGAGCACCGGATAGCGTTTCTCCGGATGCTCGTCATAGCCGGGCGGGAGGTAGATCGTGAGATCGCGCTCGTTGCCGAGGATCTCGGAGTGAAAGCCCTGGATGCGCTCCAGGCGGCCGCGACGAACGGACGAACGCCGGTTCTCGCGGCGAAACGTCCGCTGGAACGCGGACCGGAGCGTCTGCGTCATCGATTTCATATCTGTCCGGAGTTGGGGCTGTGCGAAGGTCGGGCCGAGCCGACCCGGCCGGCTGCGTTGATTGGCAAAGCCTCCGCCACCATTCCCGCCCGTGGGACCCGCGCGCAAGTCCAGGGTTACACGATCTCCCTGTATCCGCTGCGGAAGTAGACGAGCGGCTGTCCCTCGCGCGTTTTTGTGGAAACGACTTCGCCGACGAAGATCGAGTGATCGCCGCCGGCCAGCTGCTGATGCACGCGGCATTCGAGCGCGGTGAGCGCGTTCGCGATGAGCGGCAATTCGAGCTCGCCGCGCCACGTCTCGATGCCCGCGAACTTGTCGTCGGCTCTCGAGGCGAAGCGGTTGGAGACGTCTTTCTGATCGAGTCCGAGGATGCTGACGCCGAAGCGCTGGGCGGCGACGATCGCCTCGTGCGTCTTCGTGCTCTTCTCGATGCAGACGAGCACGAGCGGCGGATGCAGCGAGAGCGAGGCGAACGAAGCCACGGTCATCCCGTACGCCTTCCCCTCCGCCTCGGTCGTCACGATGGTCACGCCGGACGCGAAATGCGACATCGCCAGCTTGAACTGGGCGTCATCGATCATGGCGGCGGAGTCTACCGCAAACTTTTCGCCGCCCGCGGCGTATCTGTCCGGCAGGAGGAAGTTCTCGCCATGCGCCGAATCGCCGTCTTCGCCGCCCTCGCCCTCGCCGCTGTCTCCGCCAGCGCCGCGCAACAGCATGTGAACCGCAGCTTCAACGTTCCGGCGGGCGGAAAGCTCGTCCTGCGAGCGGACGTCGGAGACGTGAAGGTCGTGACCGGCTCCGGCGCCCTGACGGTCGACGTCATGGCGACGGGCAGCGATGAAGACCTCCGCGAGCTCAGCGTCCAGTTCAAGCAGGACGGCGACACGCTCTTCGTCGACGGGAAGAGCGAGGAGCACAGCGGCTGGCGCTGGTTCAATTCGAACGACCTGCGCGTGAAGTTCGTCGTGACGGTGCCCCGGCGCCTGAACGTCGACCTCTCGACCTCGGGTGGCGATGTCGACCTCGCGGACCTCGACGGCGAAGTGAACGCGCGCACCTCCGGCGGCGACATCGAGATCGGCAACACGACCGGCAACGTCATCGCCAAGACGTCCGGCGGCGACGTGAAGGTGCGCGGCTCGAACGGCTCGGTGAAGGTTGGCAGCTCCGGCGGCGACATCACCATCGACCAGGCCAACGGCATCATCGAAGCCCGCACCTCGGGCGGCGATGTCGAGATCCGCCGCGCCGGCGCGAACGTGTTCGCGCGCAGCTCCGGCGGCGGCATCCGCATCGACGACGCTTACGGCGCGGTCGACGCATCGACCTCCGGCGGCTCCATCCAGGCGCGCTTCTCTCGCCAGCCGACGGGCGACTCCCGCCTCGTGACTTCCGGCGGCGGCATCAGCGTGACGCTCCCCGCGAACATCGCAGCCGATCTCGACGCGCACACGTCCGGCGGCGACATCGACTCGTCGATCCCGGTGCAGGTCCTCGGCAAGCAGAGCGAGGACTCGCTCGTCGGCAAAGTGAACGGCGGCGGACCGAAACTGTACGTCCGCACCTCGGGCGGCGGGATCACGTTCAAGCGGATGTAGGTGCGCGGGCGTCTCGCCCGCTGGCGGCGGCACGTCCTCGTGCCGTCGCTTCGTGCATCACGAGGCATCGCCGGACGAGACGTCCGGCGAACGCGGGCGGGACGCCCGCTCACCTCGTGTAATATCGGCCTCATGGCGGCGGCACGTCCTCGTGCCGTCGCTTCGTGCATCACGAGGCATCGCCGGACGAGACGTCCGGCGAACGCGGGCGGGACGCCCGCTCACCTCATGTAATATCGGCCTCATCCATGAGCGACATTGGTGAGGCCATCTCCGAAGCAGTCGAAAGTGCCGGCGAATCGAAGCTGAACGCGGTGATCGCGTTGGCGGTCGCCATCATCGCCACGCTGATGGCGTTGGGCGGCATCAAAGGCGGGAACATCGGCCAGGCGATGGCGCAGGCGCAGTCGGACGCCGTCGACACCTGGGCTCAGTACCAATCGAAGAGCACGAAGCAAAACATCGCCGAGGCGCTCACCGTGCAGCTCACGGCGCAACGCGATCTCGCCTCGACGCTCACGCCGGAGCAGAAGGCCAACATCGATCAGCTCATCGCCAAATACACGTCTGAGGTCGCGCGCTACAAGGGCGAGAAGAGCGAGCTCGAAAAGGCGGCGAAGGCGAAGCAGCAGGAGTACGAAGCGCTCAACGTCCACGACGACCAGTTCGATCTGAGCGACGCCGCGTTCTCCGTCGCCATCGCGATCCTCGGCGTCACCGCGCTGACGCAGAAGCGCTGGCTGCTCTGGTTCGGATTGCTCTTCGCCGTCTTCGGCCTCGTCTTCTGGACCGCCGGCTTCTTCAACCTCGGCCTGCACCCCGAGTCGCTGACGGGCATCTTCTCGTAAGAATGTAGCGGCGGGCTTCAGCCCGTCCGGGCCGGCTGAAGCCGGCCCCTACATCTGCACCGCGGGCTTCTTCAACCTCGGATGCACCCCGAGTCGCTGACGGGCATCTTCTCGTAAGACGCTACCGAACGTAGGGCCGGCTCTCCAGCCGGCCGCAGTCAAGGAATGATGCGGCGGGCGTGGCCCGCCGCGACGTTGCTTCATGGTCTGGCTGGAGAGCCGGCCCTACGTTCGGCGTGATGACAAGCGGGCAACCCTTCGCGATCGGCCGCGTATAAGCCGGACGTGAAGAAAGTCATCATCGCCATCCTCGTCGTCGTCGCCCTGGCGGGCATCATCGGCTTCTCCGTAGCGGCCAAGAAACGCGACGGCAACCTGACCGAGGTCACGGTGGCCAAAGCGGAACGCGCGGATCTCACGAGCAAGGTCACGGCGAGCGGGCGCATCGAAGCGCAGCGCAAGGTCGACCTCTCCTCGCACGTGATGGGACAGATCGTCAATCTCGCCGTGCGCGAAGGCGACACGGTGAAGAAGGGCGACTTCCTGCTGCAGATCGACAAGGCGCAGCTCGCGGCGAACACCGCCAGCTCCGCGGCCGCCGTGCAGGCGTTGCTCTCCGATCGCGACGCGGCGCGCGCGAATCTCTCCGACGCGCAACGCAATCTCGATCGCGCGCAGAAGAACTACAGCGAACGCATCATCCCCGCCGCGGAGCTCGACCGCTCGCGCGCGCTCGTCGAAGCCGCAACCGCGAACGTCGCTGCGGCGGAGCGTCGCATCGAGCAGGCGAAGGCGAGCCTCGCCGGCGCGCAGGACACGCTGTCGAAAACGACGATCCACGCGCCGATGGCGGGCATCGTGACGCGGCTGCCGGTCGAAGAAGGCGAAGTCGCCGTGATCGGCACGATGAACAATCCCGGCACTGTGCTGTTGACGATCAGCGACATGAGCGTCGTCGAGGCGGTGATCGAAGTCGACGAGACGGACATGCCGGCAGTGAAGCTCGCGCAGAAGGCGAAGGTCACGATCGACGCGTATCCGAACAAGACCTTCGAAGGCGTCGTGACCGAAGTCGGCTCCAGCCCGATCTCCCGCACCGGCGTCGCGACGGGACAGGAAGCGATCAAGTTCGAAGTGAAGATCCAGGTTCTCAATCCGCCGGACGCCGTGCGCCCCGGCTTCTCCTGCTCCGCGGACATCATCACCGGCGCGCGCCCGAAGGCGCTCGCCATCCCGATCCAGTCGCTCGTCGTACGCGAAAAGGAAGGGACGAAGAAGGAAGAGGAAGGCGTCTACACGCTCGACAAGGATCTGAAGGTGAAGTTCGTCCCGGTCACGACCGGCATCACCGGCGAGACGCAGATCGAGATCGCCGGCGTGGGCGAAGGCACGCAGATCGTGACCGGCCCGTTCCGCGCGCTGCGCGAGATCAAGGACGGGCAGAAGATCAAGATCCAGAAAGAGAAGACGGAAGCGGAGAAGGCGAAGGAGAAAGAGGCGAAGGGCTGAGATGGAGACCTTTCGCATTGCAGCCGAGGCGCTGCGCCGTCACGCGTTGCGCAGCTTTCTCACGCTGCTGGGCGTGATCATCGGCGTGATGACGATCGTCGCGGTCGTCTCCGTGATCTCGGGCATCAACAACTTCATCGCGACCGAGGTCTTCACGCTCAGCCCGGACGTGTTCATCGCCACGCAGTTCGGGATCATCACCAGCCAGGAGGAGTTCTTCGAGGCGGTGAAGCGCAAGCCGATCGACATGGACGATCTCCGCGCGGTGCGCGAGCACTGCAAGACGTGCGGCGTCGTCAGCGCGCAGTCGGGCGGGCGCATGGACGTGCGGCGCAACGGCAAGGAGCTGGAAGGCGTGCAGGTCTTCGCCGGCACTTCGAATCTCGCCATCACGAAGAACGTGGACATCGATGCCGGCCGCTTCTTCACCGCGTCCGAGGATCGTCATGGCGCGGCGGTGGCGGTGATCGGCACGGATCTCCGCGACGAATTATTCGGCCGCGTCGATCCGCTCGGCCGCACGTTCAAGCTCCAGGGCCGCAACCTCACCGTCATCGGCGTCCTCAAGAAACAAGGCTCGCTCCTCGGGCAGAATCAGGACAACCAGATGTACGTGCCGCTCACGATGTTCTCGAAGAGCTTCGGGACGCGGCGCAGCATCGGGATCGGCATCCGGCCAACGAAAGGCATCGGCGGGATGAACGAGTGCATGGACGAAGTGCGCGTGATCCTGCGCAGCCGCCGGCACACCGGATTCCAGGCGAAGGATCCGTTCTCGTTCGTGACCGCCGAGGCGCTGCAGGCGGTGTGGAAGAGCATTTCGGCCAGCTCGTTCGCGTTGCTGACGTTCATCTCCGGCATCTCGCTGGTCGTCGGCGGGATCGTGATCACGAACATCATGCTCGTCTCGGTCGT
>JAFAVZ010000216.1 GCA_019242175.1 Acidobacteriota bacterium | reverse complement strand
CGAGGCGAAGAATGTGACCCGGGACTTCGTCAAATGGGGGACTCGCCTCGCGGCGGCGGAGATGATCCGCTCCGGCACGACCACCTTCGCCGACATGTACTACTTCGAGTCGGACATCGCGCGCGAAACGAAAGCCGCCGGCCTGCGCGGCATCCTCGGCGAAACGCTGATCGACTTCCCGGCGCCGGACAACAAGACGTGGGAAGCGACCATCGACTACAACATGAAGTTCGTCGGCACGTGGAAGGGCGATCCGCTGATCACGCCCGCGCTCGCGCCGCACGCGCCGTTCACGGTCTCGGCCGATCACCTCAAGCAGATCCGCGAGCTCGCCACGACGCTCGGCGCGCCGATTCTCATCCATGTGTCGGAGACTTCTGCCGAACAGGAACAGGTCGCGAAGGAGCACAACGGCCTCTCCCCGACGCAATACCTCGAATCCCTCGGTTTCCTCGGCGACGACGTACACATCGCGCACGGCGTGTGGCTGAACGCCGAAGACATCAAGACGCTCGTCGCGCGGAAAGTCGGCGTGGCGCACTGCCCGGAGAGCAACATGATGCTCGCCTCCGGCATCGCGCCGGTCGTCGACATGCGCAAAGCCGGTATCGACCTCGGTCTCGGCACCGATGGGCCGGCCGGCTCGAATAACAACCTCGACATGATCGAGGAGATGGCCAGCGCAGCGCGGCTGCAGAAGGTCGCGCGGAAGGATCCGAAGGCGCTCAGTGCGCGGGACGTGCTGGAGATGGCGACCATCGGCGGCGCACGCGCGCTCAACCTGGCGGACAAGATCGGCACGCTGGAGAAGGGCAAACGCGCGGACATCGCGATCATCGATCTGCAGACGGCGCGTTCGCAGCCCGTCTATTCGGTCGAGTCGGCGATCGTCTACGCCGCCTCGGGCGGCGCGGTCGTCACGACGATCTGCGACGGCAAGATCCTGATGCGCAACCGCAAGGTCCTCACCGTCGACGAGACGACGACCCTGGCCAAGGCGAAGGAGTACCGCGACAAGGTCCTGGCGAGCCTGAAGACGAAATGAAATTCGCCAAGCTCCTCGTAGGCGTCGCGCTGCTCGCCGCGTGCCGCACGGCCGCGCCTCCTCCGCCGCCGCTCACTCCCCTCCCGCCGCCCGGCCCGCACACGAACGGCGTCGCGCAACGCGTCGTGCTGATGTCGTTCGACGGCTTGTCGGCGGATCAGGTGGAAGCGCGCGGCGTGTTGAACGGCATGCCGCTGCGCGTGAAGCGCGTGATTCCCGTCGATCCGACGCAGACGTCGTCGACGCACACGGCCATCCTCACCGGCCAGCCGCCGGCGAAGAGCGGCATCGTCGGCAACAGCTTTCACCTGCCCGGTGCACCGCGCACGGCGGCCACGCGCGGGCTCGATGCCGAGATCGGCGCCGAGACGCTGCTCGACGTCGCGCGCCGCAATCACAAACGCGTCGGCGCGTTGATCTTCCCGACCATCGACGCCGCGAATCCGCGTCGCACCGCGGACTTCGGCATGCGCTTCGTCAAAGCGGAGACGGCCTCGCGCATCGTGCGGCTGGCGCGGGGCGACTTCCACGCCGAGTGGTTGCCGCCGACGTGGGGCGCGCCGGCCGGGCGGCATCCTTCGTTCAGCCCGCCGATGCGCGCGCGCATCGAGTGGAGCGTGCCGAGGAAAGTACGGCAGGACGTCGACGTCGTCGCCTACGACACCACCGACGACGGCACGCGCAACTACGACGCGCTCTTCATCGAAAGCGAGAGCGGCGAACAGGCGCTCAACGGGTCTCCATGGTTCTCGCTCTCCAAACGCGTCGACGGCCGCCTGTACGGCTCGTGGTCGAAATTGCTCCAGGCCGATCCGGAGCTCAACGGAGTGACGCTCTACTGGGGCTCGATCAACACGAATGACGCTTACCCGGCTTCGTTCGAGCAGGAAGTGGATGACGAGGCCGGCTTCTGGCCCGGCGTGCCGGACGAGACGAACGCGCGCAACGGCGCGATCGACCGCGCGACGTTCACCGAGCAGATGGAACGCTTCGGCGACTACCTCACCCGCGCGATGGGCGCGGCGATCGCGCACGAACAGTTCGACCTGTTGCTCTGCTACCAGCCGGTCATCGATCAGGTCGAGCATCCGTTCTATCCGGACGACGCGATGCGCACTCGGGCGTACGCGGCGATGGCGCGCGGCGTGGCGGCGGCAACACGCGAGCTCGATCCCAACCGCGACGCTCTCCTCGTCCTCGGCGATCACGGCCTCGCTCCGATCGACACCGGCGTGCGCGTCACGCGCATCCTGCGAGACGCCAATCTCGACAGTCGCTGGGAAGCGTTCGCCAGCGGCGGCAACATCGCGCACTTCTATCGCTTCGGCGATCCCGATGACAGCGCGCAGCTCGTCGCGCTGCTGACGACGTTCAAGAACCCGGACGGCATGCCGGTCTTCGAGCGTGTCGAGGCGAAGACATCGGCGATGCATCCGAACAGCGGCGACGTCGTCGCGTTCTCGTATCCGCGTTTCGCGCTCGTCGGCGGCGACGGCGACCTGTTCGGCAAGGCTTCCGGCGCGCAGCACGGCGGCCTGAGCTCGCATCGCGAGTACCACACGACGCTCGGCGCGCGCGGCAAAGGCATCGCGGCGGAGACGATCGAGGAATTGCCTCAGACGGACATCGAGCCATTCGTGAAAAGATTGCTCGGATGGCAGTGAGCGGCCCCCAACACAGCGCACGGCAGGCCCGTACCTTTTCCGTAGTCAGGTCAGCCGGCCGCGAAACGGCTATCTTCCTCCTCTTCCTCCTTGCCGCGGCCGTGCTGACCTGGCCATTGGCCATCCGCCTCCCCACCGCCGTCTCCGACCTCGGCGATCCTCTTCTGAACGCGTGGATCCTCGACTGGGTCTCGTACTCGCTCACGCACGCGCCGCTCGAGCTCTTCCGCGCGCCGATCTACTTCCCGGGCAAGCTGCCGCTGGCGTACAGCGAAAACATGATCGGCGTCGCCGTGATGACGATGCCGTTCTATCTCGCCGGCGCGAGTCCGATCGCGCTGCACGGCATCGCCACGTTGCTCGGGTTCGCGCTCTCCGGCTACGGCGCGTTCGTGCTCGCGCGGATGATCACGCGCAACTTCATCGCGTCGCTCGTCGCCGGGATCTTCTTCGCCTTCGTCAGCTTCAAGTGGGATCACATGGCGCATCTGCAGATCCTCTGCAGCCAGTGGTTGCCGCTGATGCTCGCCGCGCTGCTCGCGTATTGGCGCACGCCGACGCGCAAGCAAGCTGTGCTGCTCGGCGCCGCGTTCGTGATGAATGCGCTGACGAACGTCCACTACCTGCTCTTCGGCTCGCTCAGCCTGGCGCTGACGCTCGTCTATTGGGCGATCGCCGCGCCCGTTCGCGATCGGCGTTTCTGGGTGCAGTTGCTGACCGCGCTGGCCATCGCCGGCATCCTCGTCGCGCCGCTGTTGATTCCGTACCGCATCGTGTCGCAGGAGTACGACATGAAACGCGGACGGGGCGAGACGGAAGGCGGCTCGGCGCATTGGAACGACTGGCTGTTCCCGGCCGGCGGCAGCATCCTCTATCACCCCGTGACCGCCGGACGTGGCGAAGCGGAGCGCCACCTCTTCCCCGGCCTCCTGATCCTCTTCCTTGCCGCCGGCGCGTTCCTTACGCGCGAACGGCAGACGCCGCTCGAGCCGCTGGCGCCGATGCGTCCCAAACGCATCGGGCTGCTCGACTTCGGCATCTTCCTCGCCGCGATCTTCACCTACATCGGGATGGCCACCGATCAGTTCCAGGTGAACTTCCTGCGCATGACGATCATCCGCTACGACAGTGCGGACATCGCCTCGATGGTGCTCGTCGTCCTGATCGTCATCCGTTGCGCGATCGCCCTGCCGAAGTTCCTCGGCGGCAACCTTCGCGCGCTCGCGGCCCGTTCGCGCTTCTCCGTTGAAGAGCAATCCGCCGCGTTCTGGATCGTCATCGGCGTGGCGGGATCGCTCGGGCTCAACTTCTTCTTCCACGAGTTTCTCTTCAGCCGCACCGGCATCTTCCGGAGCATCCGCGTGCCCGCGCGGTGGGCGATCATCGCGTACGTCGGGCTCGCCGTCTGGGGCGCGATGGGCGCCGTCGAACTGCTGCGCCGCAACGACGGCCGCAAGCGACAGATCTTCGCGTCGCTGCTCGTCGTGTTCGCGTTGCTCGACGTGTGGCATCGCATCAAGTGGGAGATGTCCACGCCCGAGCCGGCTCCGGTCTATCGCTGGCTGGCGAAGATGAAACGCGGGCCGGTGCTGGAGCTGCCGATGAGCGGCTACGGCGTGCAGTACCTCTACATGCTCGCGAACGCCACGCATCACGTGCCGATCTACGACGGCCTCTCCGGCTTCGAGCCACCCGTCGCGCGCGAGCTGCGCGACGCGGGAGAAGCCAACCGTTTCGACGACGCCTACCTCTCGCTCGTCGAACGCACCGGCGGCGGGCTGATCGTCGTGCACGCCGACTGGCTCGCCACGCAACGAGGCTCGCTCTTCAAGTTCCTGGAACGGAACGTCGCGACCGGACGCCTCGCGTTTCTGCGCCGCTTCGATCATGGCACCGGCGGCGACTGGGTCTTCGCCGTGACGCGCAACGTGGTCGACTGGCAGGCGCTGCGCGCGCCGAACGACCGCGATCCCGCCGGCTTCACGCCCGACGACAACCTCCGCCGCCTCTTCACCAGCCAGCCGACGTACAGCGCGTCGACGTTCGGCACCATCGAGTCGCCGAAGAACGTTTCGGACATCGACGGCGACCTCCATCTCTCCGGCTGGGCGCTTTCGCCGCACGGCGTGCAACGCGTGCGCGTCCTCATCGACGCCGGCCGCCGCGTCTACGACGCCGAGCTCTACGCGCGTCCCGACATCACCGCCGCGTTCCCCTGGTATCCGCAGACGACGCGGCCCTGGTTCAAGCTCGACATGCCCCGCCCGAAAGGCGTGCGGCGCGAGACCGACGTGCAGGTGGAAGTGATCGACGGCCGCGGCAAAGCGACGAGGTTCCCGGACATTCTCGTCTGGTGGGACCGGTGAAGTAGTTGCTGGTTGCTGGTTGTTAGTAGACATGTGCGGCGGCCGCGGCACGAAACAATCAACAACCAACAACTACCACTCCTCGATCACCTGCGGGGAACTTCCAGCGCGTCTCGTGCAGCAGCGTCGGCAACGAACGGCTGCGCAAGTAACCAGCAACCAGCAACTACTTCACCACTCCTCGATCACCTGCGGGAACTTCCAGCGCGCCTCGCGCAGCTCCTCCTCGATCGCCTCGCGTTCCGGCGCATCGGCGAGCTGCGGCACGTCCCAGTTCGCCATCCACATCGGATTCATGTAAGGCAGCACGGCGATGTGCTCCAGGCGATACGGCAGGCCGCGTTCTTCGAAGCGGCCGTTGAGCCAGGCCACTACATCCTTCGAGGTCGGGATTGGGTCGCTCATTCGATGCCGTGCTCCTTCATCTTCGCTGCCAGCGTACGGGCGGTGATGCCGAGGAGGTCGGCGGCTTCGTTGCGGGTTTGGGTGCGGCGGAGGGCATCGGCGATCTTCAGCCGCTCCACGATCCGAGCCGCCCGTTCCCCCGCTTCGGCCAGCGTGCCGCTGAGGTCGACCGCATCGCGCAAGCCCTCCTCCGACGCGCGCTCGTTCGGCACCACGTTCAGGTCGCGCGCCTCGATCGTGTTGCGATCGCAGAGGATCGTCGCCCGTTCGATGCAGTTCTCCAGCTCGCGGATGTTGCCCGGCCAGTCGTAGGCGCGGAGCAGCGCACGGGCTTCGTCGCTGATGCGCAAGCCCGGCTTCGCCAGCTCGCCGGCGAAACGGCGGAGGAAGAAATCGACGAGGCCGTCGATGTCCTCCCGCCGCGCGCGCAGCGGCGGAATCGTGACCGGGAAAACGTTGATACGAAAGAAGAGATCCTCGCGGAAGCGGCCTTCCTTCACGTCGACGGCGAGATTGCGATTCGTGGCGCAGAGGATGCGCACGTCGACGTCGATCGTCGCCGCGCCGCCGATGCGCTCGAAGCGGCGCTCCTGCAGGATGCGCAACACCTTCGCCTGCATGGCCAGCGGCAGCTCGCCGATCTCGTCGAGGAAGATCGTGCCGCCGTCGGCGAGCTCGAACTTACCGAGCTGACGCGCCGTCGCGCCCGTGAACGATCCTTTCTCGTGGCCGAACAGCTCGTTCTCCACGAGCGTGTCGGGGATGGCCGCGCAGTTGATGGCGACGAATGGCCGATCGCGGCGCGGCGACAGCTGATGGATCGCACGCGCGAACAACTCCTTCCCCGTCCCCGACTCGCCCTGCAGCAACACCGTCGAGTCCGTCGGTGCGACGCGTTGGATCGCCTGCGAGAGCTCGACCAACCGCGGCGAGTCGCCGACGATGGCCGGCAGCCGATGCCGCTTCTGGAACTCGTCGCGCAGCAGCAGGTTCTCGTGGCGCAGCTCGCGATGCTCGCGGCAACGGCGCAACAGCAATAGCAGATAGTCGACGTCGATTGGCTTCTGGATGAAGTCGTACGCGCCGAGCTTCATCGCCTCGACGGCGTTCTCGATCGTTGCGAAGCCGGTCATGACGATCACCGGTACGTCGGGATCGCTCTCCCGTGCCTGCTTCAACACCGCGATGCCGTCCGCACCCGGCAACCGCAAGTCGGTCACGACCGCCAAGTACTGCCGCCCTTCAGCGAGCCATCGACTGGCGACCAGGCCGGACGAAGCGACGTCTGCTTCGAGACCTTCCGACTCGACGGTCTCGCGCAGCATCGCCGCGAGCGACTCTTTGTCTTCAACGATGAGCAGGCGTTTCATGGTGGTGAAGGATTGAGGATTGAGGATTGAGGACGAATGAAGAGTGACGAACGGAAAGTGAGCGCAGGAGAATGAAGATCCGAGCGTCCCGGAACTTCCAGGCCAACGCGTGGTCGTTCCTCCAATCCTCAATCCTCAATCCTCAATCCTCAATTCTCAATCCGGCCTCCTCAGAGGCCGAAGTACGCGCGAATGCGCGAAAGCACCGACATCTCCGCGTCCTCCGCGTCTTCGGCGCGGATGGACTCCAGGCGGTCGCGGCGTTCCGTCACCTTCTTCGAGATTGCGCCTGCGAGCTCGGGATGGCTGTGCAGGATCGGCTGCAGCGCTTCCTTCGCGATCTCGATCGCGATCACGTCCGTCGAGGCGATCACGTCTGCGGTGCGCGGCTCGCCGGTGAGCAGCGCCATCTCGCCGAAGACGTTGCCTTCCATCAGCTGCGTCACCTCGCGTTGCGAGCCATCCTCTTCGTCCGTGATGCGCACCGAGACGGTGCCGTCGTGCACCACGAACATCGAGTCGCCCGCGGCCTGGCGGCGGATGATCGTCTCTCCTTTCGAGTACGTGTGCACCCGGGCCGCGCCGGCGAGCGACGCGCGTGCGTCACTCGAAAGCGGCTGAAGGACATCGACGTCGTGCAGGCGTGCGATCACCTCGTCGATCGGCACGAGCTCCTTCTCTTCCTTCGGCGGCGTGTACGGCTGGAACGAGCGGATGGGGAACGCCATGCTGATGTTGTTGCGGCGCATGGCGTACCAGATGGCCTTGCGGATGTCGGCGTCGATGCGGTCGCGCTCCGAATAGTCGCGCGTGAAGTACTTCACCTCGTAATTCACCGCGGAGTCGGCAAAGCCGCCGACGCGCGCGATGCACGGCATTTCGCGAGCGACGCCCTGCACGTGCGAGGCGGCCTGCATCAGCACCTGGATCACCGTCGACGGCGCCACGTGATAGTCGACCCCGACCACGACGACGCGGGCATTCAGATTGTTGCGCGGAAACACTTCCAGCCGTTCGCGGGCGAGCTGCGAGTTCGGGATGATGACGATGTTGTTGGCGAACGTGCGGATCCGCGTGCCGCGCCACCGCGTCCGTTCGACGACGCCGGTGTAATCGCCGGAGCGGATCACGTCGCCGGTCTCGAAGCTGTCTTCGAGATGCAGCGCGATGCCGGCGAACAGATTGCCCAGCGTCTCCTGCAGAGCGAGACCGAGGACGACGGCGAGGACGCCGCCCGTGGCGAGCCAGGTACGGATCGGGTAGTTGAAGACGAAGCCGCTGACCCAGATGAAGAGGACGAGGTAGAGCCCGATCGACATGATGTCGCGCAGCAGCTGCGGCGCCACGACGTTGCGTTGCCGCGACATCACGAGGTCGAACACGACCAGGTCGAACATCCGCACGAGGGCGAAGATCAGCGGGACCCAGGCGAGAAACTTCAGGCCTGCGTCGCCCTGGCCGAGGAAGGGCTCGAGGTCTTTGGCCAGCGTCGGCTGGCGGGACATCAGGATCCAGTAGGCGGCGAACAGGAGACCGCTGAAAATCAGCGGAATCAGGACGCGGGAACGGTCGGACGGGCGCGTGGCGTCACTCCTCCCCGCGGCTCATGCGCCACTCTCTGCGCAGGCGGAGGATGTCTTTCACTCCGAGGAGCAGGTGGACGACGCCCAGGCCGGAGACGAAGCCGCGCACGAACGGATTGTCTGCCCAGAGGCCGACCATCACGTTGTTGTGCAAGAGCGGATTCATCGTCCAGATGCGCGTCCAGGGCATGATGGTGAAGACGATCCCGGCCTCCAGGCAGTAGAGGGCAAAGAAAAGAGCCACGGACACGGAGGGGGATTGTAATAGACCGCGCTGAGGACGCTCGGAACATCCGTCACAAACGAAGAAGGCCGGCGGGGAGCCGGCCTTCTCGATGGCGTCATTCGTGATTGCGGTGGACCGACCCTTCGCCGCCGCTGTTCGACCGCGGCTGCGGTTGGGGCTGCGGTTGGGGCTGCGGCTGCGGTTGCGGTTGCGGACGTGGTTGGGGCTGGGGCGGAGGCGAGTACGAACGCGGCTGCGGCGGAGGCGCGGAGCGCGGCTGCGCCGAAGAGCCGGAGCTGCTGCCGCCGGAGCGCGAGCCGCGATCGACCGAGCCGCCGGACGAACGTCCCGAGCCGGACGAGCTGCTGCCGCCGTCGTTCGGGTGATA
>JAFAVZ010000362.1 GCA_019242175.1 Acidobacteriota bacterium | reverse complement strand
GACGCAGGACAACCAGGCCGCGGAAATCCAGAGCGGATTCCAGATCCCGTATCAGACGCGGGTGAACTTCACGACGACGATCAGCTACGTCGACGCGACCCTGCGCCTCTCCGTCACTCCGCAGATCACGGAGGCGGGGACGGTGATCATGGACATCCAGGTGCAGAAGACGGAGCCGGCCACCGGTCTCGCGATCGAGGGTGGCGCTGGTACGCCGCTGTCGACGCGCCAGGCGCGCACGCGCCTCATGGTGCGCGACGGCGGAACGTCGGTGATCGGCGGCATCTACCAGACCAGCGACAACAACAGCCAGACGCGGCTGCCATTCGTGCACCAGATCCCGGTGATCGGGGCGCTGTTCCGCACGCACAACGTGAACTCGACGCATGACGAACTGCTGATTTTCATCACTCCGCGGATCGTTCGCGGCTCGTAATAGGATGAACCGGAGACCCGTGGGGTGAGGGAGGCGTACTTATGAAACACTATTCGAGAATTCTGATTGCGGTGGTAGCCGCGGCCGGCATCACGGGCTGCAGCAACGATCTGAACCGCAATGCGGCGCCGGTCCAGGTGGTCGCGACCAACTCGCAGAACCTGCACAGGCTCGATCTCGCCGGCGGCACGCGTTGCGACGAGACGGTGGCCACGGTGAATCTGCAGGCGTTCACGAAGAACGCGGACCAGATCTCGGACCAGACGTTCAATCAGGTGCGCATCACGCGCTACCAGATCTCGTACGTGCGGACGGACGGCGGCAAGATCGTGCCGGCCAGCTTCGTGCGCAGCATCGACAACCTGATCACGCCGGGCGGCGCGCCGTCCGCGGTGTCGAACTTCCAGGCTTTCGAAGTCGACGCCCTCGCGCACGCTCCGTTCCAGTCGCTGTTCCCGAACAACGGGGGACGCGATCCGGAGACGGGACGGCCGCTGGTCTCGATGGATGCGATTCTCGACGTGTTCGGCGAGACGCTCGCCGGCGAGCGCGTTTCGGCAAGAACGCGCGTTCCTTTGGATTTTTGCTATCAGTGCGGCGGCTGCGGCTGAGCTGGCCCGGGGACACGGCCCGACGCTGAGGGCGCGTGGGTGTGAGGAAGGCTGACGGGGGTAACCATGAAGATGTTCAGACAGCAGAAGTTTTTGTTCGCGCTGCTCGCGGTCCTGGCGCTGTTCGCCGGGTGTAAGGGCGAGTCGCCGACCGCCCCGCCGCTCAACAACGGCGGAGGCTCGACTCCGGGCGGCAGCACGCCGACGACCGGAACGGTGATCGCCGTCAGCTTCTCGAACACCTCGCCCGTGGTCGGCTCCCCGGTGACGGTGAGCGTCAGCGTCACGCAGAACGGCGCGGCCGTGCCCAACGGCACGGCGGTCGAGCTGGCGTCTTCGCTGGGCACGTTCACCGACAACGGCGCGGCGACGACGATCCGCACGACGACGAACGGCGTCGCGACGGCCGTCCTCAACTCCGGCGCTCCCGGCACGGCGACGGTCGTGGCGACGATCAACAACGTGGCGAAGTCCGGCACGGTCACGTTCCGCGCCGAACAGACGACACCCGTCCCGACGCCGACCAACCCGACGATCACCGCCATCACGCCGTCATTCGGCTCGCCCAACGGCGGCCAGACGGTGACCATCACCGGCACGAACTTCACCGCGCCGGTGCGCGTCTTCTTCGATTACGGCAACAACATCGCTCCGGTCGAGGCGTTCGTCCTCCCCGGCGGCACGTCCACGCAGATCCAGGTGCTCACGCCGCAGACGAACCTCGGCGCGGGCCAGACGAAACAGGCCACGATCATCGTGATCACCTCGGCCGGTTCGTCCAGCGAGCAGCGCGCGACGTCGCAGCCCTTCACGTTCGCCGCCGAGCAGCTCACGCCGAGCCTGACGACCGTCAGCCCGGCCTCCGGCCCGATCAACGGCGGCACGCGCACCACGATCTTCGGCGAGGCGTTCCAGGCGCCGGTCCAGGTGTTCTTCGGCTCCCAGGAAGCGCAGGTCATCAACGTCCAGTTCAACCAGGTCGTGGTGCTCTCGCCGGCCGGCCGCGACACGTCGCCGAACGGCGGCACCACGGTCACCGGACCGGTGGACATCCGCGTCATCAACGTGGCGTCGAACAAGTCGGCCTCGCTGGTCGGCGCATTCCGCTATACGCCGAAGTCGCAGATCACGGCGATCACGCCGGGTCGCGGCACGGCGTTCGGCGGCACCGACGTGACCATCGACGGCACCGGCTTCGACGATCCGGTCACGGTGAGCATCGCCGGCATCCCCGCCACGGTCCTGCGTGTCTCAGGCACCCAGATTCTTGCCCGTACGGGACGCACTCCGGTCCCCTGCAGCCCGCCCTCGGCGGCGATCGTCGTGACGAACGTCGAAAACGGCGATCAGGGAACGGGGCCGGTCTTCACCTACAACCCCGAGAAGCCGATCATCGTGAGCGTCAGCCCCAATCCGGTCGGGGCCGGAGGCACGCTGTCGGTCGTGGTCGACCGGCCGGGCGTCGGCGTCGAAGGCACGGGAGTGATCCGCTTCACCCTCGGCGGCCGCGTCCTTCCCTCGGCTCCGACGACGATCACCGATCCTCTCGGTCCGACCACGTTCTCCGTGACCGTTCCTTCGAACCTCACGTTCCCCGACATCTCCTGCACCTCGGGCAACGTGACGGGCACGCAGAAAGGTCCGCTCATCCAGGACCTCACGTTCCTCAACGTGACGACGTCGTGCACGGACGTCGCGACCGGCGGCGTCACCATCAATCCGCCGGGCCCGAACCCCTGCGTCGTGAGCGTTCCGCCGGTGGCCGCCGTGAGCCCGACGTCCTTCTGCCCGCCGAGCACGCCGTTCCCGGCGACCACGGTCAGCACGTCGACTGCGAACCTGCTCACGGTCTCGAATACGGCGCCGGCTGCCAACGGGCAGAACCTGATCGTTTCCAGCATCACCGTGACCGGTGCGAATGCCGGCGACTTCTCCGTGACGCCGACGACTCTGTCGGTCCCGGCCGGCCAGTCCGCGCCGGTGACCATCACGTTCACCCCGTCGGCGCCAGGCACGCGTACGGCAACGCTCACGCTCTTCACGAACGACACGACGCATTCGAGCATCAGCGTCTGTCTGCAGGGCACCGGTACTCCGTAGTCCATTTCCATCCGCGCGAAGTTGCGATGACCGCCCCAATGTGGGCGGTCATCTTGTCTGCACGAGGCAGTTGAGAAAGAATCGGCGCTTCGAAAGAGAGAGATGGCGCAACCTTCGAGCAGTCCGAAGATCGAGGAGCTCCGGTTCCGGATGAAGGCGGATCCGAAGAGCCGCCTTTTCTATCCGCTGGCCGAGGAGCTGCGGAAGATCGGACAGTTCACGGAAGCCGAATCAGTCCTCCGCGGCGGCCTCGGTTCCCATCCCACCTATCTCTCCGCCTGGGTCTCCCTCGGCCGCGTTCTCCGCGAGCTGAAGAAAGACGGAGAGGCGGTCGAGGCGCTGTCGAAGGCGCTGACGCTCGATCCGGGCAACGTCGTCGCGGCCCGCCTCCTGGCCGACGCCTACATGGCCCGCGGCGAGAAGCTGGAAGCGCTCAAGAAGTACAAGCTCGTTCACGCGTTGCTCCCCGCCGATCAGGAGCTGGAGGCGATGATCGCCCGGCTCGATCAGGAGCTGAATCCGCCCCCGCCGCCGCCCGCCCCTCCGGCTCCCTCGCCGGTGCCGGCATCGCTCGACGCGCCGGCGTTCGTCTCGCCGGAGCTGTTCGACCAGACCGAGCCCGATCTAGAGCCGACGGTCGAGCAGCCGATTCCGATCCAACCCGCTTCTCCGGTCGTCGAGGAAGAGTCGCCGTGGGACGTTCCGTCCGAGACGCCGATGGCCGCGGCGGAACAGTCGTTCGCGACGGAAGAAGAGGTCGCAATCGAGACGGGCGACGCCGAGCCGATGAGTGTCGCGCATGACGAGAGCCCGTTCGAAGATCCGGGCGTCGATGCCGGCTACGGTTCGGACGCTCTGCTCGTCGAAGCGCCGGAAGGCTTCCATCTCGCGCAGGCGCCGCTCGCGGCGGAGCTGCCGGAGCCGTTCGGCCTCGAAGACGAGGTGCCGATCGAGTCCGCTCCGATCGAGTCGCCGCTTCCGTCCGAGGAGCCGGAGGAAGCAGAGATCTTCGCCCTCGCGACCGAGGCGATCGTCGGGCCGGAAGAGACGACCGAGACGATCACGATGGCCGATCTCTACGCGCGCCAGGGCTTCACCGAAGACGCGCGCGTGATCTACGAGCACATCCTGCAGCGCGATCCGGACAACGGCGCCGTCCGCCGCAAGCTCGAAGCCCTCGGTCCGGCCAGATCGCCGGCCGCGGAGCCGATCGCTTCCGCGCCGGAGCCGGCGATGGAAGACGACGAGCCGGAGCCGCCGCCGCAGAGCAACGATCTCCGCACCCTCAAGGTGCGCAAGCTGAAAAACTGGTTGGCGAAGGTGGCGCGGAGGGTGGAGGATCGTGTTTAAGGATGTGCTGGGCGGAATTCGCAATCGCGTCGACGGGGCGCTCGCCGTCAGTCTCATCGCCCTCGACGGCATCCCGGTAGAGACGGTTCACGGCGACGACGGGAGCGAGATCCCGCTCGACGTCCTCGGCGCCGAGTTCGGCGGATTCATCAAGTCGATCCGCCCGAATACGGAGATCGGGAGCGGAGAAGTGCTCCAGTTTTCTCTGGTGACCGAGAAATTCGTCACTTTCCTTTCCGAAGTGACCCCCGATTACTACATACTCCTCGTCCTTCGCCCGGACGGAAACTACGGACGGGCCCGATTCGAGCTCGCGCGGGCCAAACATTTGCTCCGCGACGAGCTGGTCTGAGGGTAGCGATTTGAATTTCAAGGAAATCCTGGA
>JAFAVZ010000225.1 GCA_019242175.1 Acidobacteriota bacterium | reverse complement strand
TTCAAGCACGTCATCGAGCCGCGCTTCCGCTACCTCTACACGACGAACGTCGAAGACCAGAACCGGGTCATCCGCTTCGACACCGTCGACTCGCCGTTCCTCCCCATCGTGCGCGACTCGGTCGAATACTCGGTGACGCAACGCGTCCTGGGCAAAGAGGCCGGGCCGAACGGGAACGCGCGCGAGATCCTGTCGTTCTCGCTGCGCCAGACGGCGTCGCTCTCGAAGCCGTTCACGAATGCGACGGCCGGCGGGATCGGCACGACGTTCATCGGCAGCGGCAAGTTCACCCCGCTGCAGGCGAACCTGCACGTGAATCCGTACCAGTCGATCACGATGGATGCGAATGCCACGTTCGGCAACGAGTCGCATCAGCTGGACCAAACCAGCGTCTCGGCGAACCTCGTCGGCACGGGCAAGCAGGCCGACAAGTATCTGAGTTTCACGTGGTTTGCGACGATGCAGGCGCCGAAGACGACGGTCGATACGCGCACCAGCCAGTACCGCATCAACACCGGCTCGCAGCTTTGGCAGGATAGAATGCGCGCCGACGTCCAGCTCAACTTCGATGCGAAGAAGGGGACGTTTCTCGAGCAGCGCTTCCTCCTCGGGGCGAACGGCTCGTGCTACGGCGTGGCGCTCGAGTACCGGCGCTACCTCGTCTACGATCCGCTCGAGCACCCGCTCTCGAGCATCGGCATCGCCGTCACACTCAAGAACGTCGGAACGATCGGAACGCACTGATTGAACGCACGCGCAACCACCAAAATGAAAGGCCTCATCCTCTCCGGCGGCAAAGGCACCCGGATGCGGCCCCTCACCTTCACCTCGGCCAAGCAGCTGATCCCCGTCGCGAACAAGCCGGTGCTGGTCTACGGCATCGAGGCGATCGTCGCCGCGGGGATCCAGGACATCGCGATCATCGTGTCGCCGGAGACCGGCCCGGAGATCCGCCAGAACGTCGGCGACGGCTCCCGCTACGGCGCAAACGTCCACTACATCGAGCAGGATGCGCCGCGCGGTCTGGCCCACGCCGTTCTCACCGCTGAAGAATTCCTCGGCGATTCGCCGTTCGTGATGTACCTCGGCGACAACCTGCTGCAGCACGGCATCACGCCGCTCGTCGAGGAGTACCGCTCGCTCGAGTGCAACAGCGAGATCCTGCTGACGAAGGTGCCGAACCCGCAGTCGTTCGGCGTCGCCGAGCTGTCGGCGGACGGCAAGGTCATCCAGCTCACCGAGAAGCCGCCCGAGCCGAAGTCCGACCTCGCGCTCGTCGGCGTGTACATGTTCGACCAGCACATCTTCGAGGCGGCGAAGGCGATCAAGCCTTCGAAGCGCGGCGAGCTGGAGATCACGGACGCGATCCAGTGGCTGCTCGACAACGGCTACTCGGTGCACCCGCACATCGTGAAAGGCTGGTGGAAAGACACCGGCAAGATCGAGGACATGCTCGAGGCGAACCGCACCGTGCTCGACACGTTCGACCGCGACGTGCGCGGCACCTCGTCGGGCGAGTCGCAGATCGAAGGGAAGGTCGTGATCGAAGACGGCGCGCAGATCATCGACTCCGTGGTGCGCGGCCCGGCGATCATCGGCCGCGACGCGCGCATCATCCATGCGTACGTCGGCCCGTACACGTCGATCGGCAACAAGTGTGTCGTCGAGCAGTGCGAGATCGAGAACTCGATCGTGCTGGAGAACTCGTCGATCAAGCATGTGGACGGCCGCATCGAGGCGAGCCTGATCGGCAAGAACGTGAAGATCGGCCGCACGCATCGCAAACCGGCGGCGTACCGCTTCATGCTCGGAGACAACAGCGAAGTCGGGATCACGTAGCGCAGGGTGCGCGGGCGTCTCGCCCGCAAGCCGTCGGGCGTCCCGCCCGGCGGCCACGGGTTACGCGAGCACTCGGCAGCGGCACGAGACGTGCCGCTGCTCGCGGGCGAGACGCCCGCTCACCACTTCGCAATGACACGGCTGGCCATCGCACTCGCTCTTCTCTTCGCGCTCGGATGCGCGCGCGAGCAACCGCCCAACCCCGCGCCCGCCCTCGCCCAAATCCGCACCGCCATCCGCCAGTATCACGCGACGCACGGCCGTTATCCGCAACGTCTGCAGGATCTGCCGCTGCGCGAAATCCCGCCCGATCCGGTCACGAAGAAGCCCGATTGGCGCGTGATCGTCGAGGA
>JAFAVZ010000043.1 GCA_019242175.1 Acidobacteriota bacterium | reverse complement strand
GCGCGATGATTTCCGCCGGCTGGCCGTTCGTCTTCGCGCCGGCTTTCGCCAGCGCCTCATTCCCGCCGGTGTGATCCGGGTGGTAGTGCGTGTTGATGATCCAGCGGATCGGCTTGTTCGACAGCTTCTTGATCGCGGCGAGCACCTTCTCGGAATTCTGCGCGAGGCCGGTGTCGACGACGAGCACGCCTTCGTCGCCGACCTGAACGGCGATGTTGCCGCCGGCGCCGACGAGCATCCAGACGTTGCCTTGCACGTGGAACGACTCGATCTCAGCCGCGGCCGGCGGCTGCTGCGCTCGGAGGCCAACCGTGGCCGCAAGCAGAAGCGCCGCGATCCCGACTTCTAACTTCTTGATTTTCACGTCTTACTTCCCTCCGGAGGGTTTCGGCGGCTTCGGCAGCGTGCGCAGCTTCTGCTGGTATTCCGGGTACGTCGTCTCGGGACCGCCCTTCGCCGCGTCGACCGGAATGCCGTAGCGGTACGCGAAGTCGCCGTCGAACGGGCTCTTGCCCGGCAGGTAATTCGGCACGTCGCTGTGCGGCCGGCTGAGGATCTCGTCGACGTATTCGCACGGCCAGAGCCAGTTGCCGCCCGAGCGCTCGTTGAGCACGAAGTCTTCACTGCGCCACAGCGGCTCGGCGAGATACACCGGGTCGGTCCACTGCTGCAGGTGCGTCATGATGTTGCCGTGACGGATGAAGTGCTCGATCATCGTCGACTTCTCGCTGTTCGGCACGCCGTTGCGGCGAATCCACTCCTGCTTCAGATGCGTCGTATAGACGGTGAGGATGTCGCCTTCCCACTTGCCGGTTGAGAAGCCCTGCCACGTGTGGGGCGCGTACTCCGGCGGATGCGGACGGCCGTCCATCCAGATCGTGCGCTCCTGCTCGTAGGTGTTGAGATACATGCGAAGCGCGATGACCTGCTGCGTCCGCAGATCCTTCTCTTCCCAGATGCGGAAGGCGATCGGCCCGTGCAGGATGTACGGCCCGTTGTGGACCTTGCACTGATGCTCACGCAGCGTGAGGCGCGACGCGTCCCAGCTGTCGGCCGCGAGCCGCGCGCCTTCGTTGATCGGGAGACCCGCGTAGTCGCCGAGCTCCGGTCCGGGCACGCGTTCGACCTGATCTTCGTGATACCGCGGCGCCCATTCGCCGACGAGCGAGAGCTGCGCGAACGCCGGCGTCGCGATCAGAAGACACAGAACTGCGAGTGTTAACCGCCAAATCCGATCCATCGGCCTCCCCAGGCAACACCGAACCACAACACGATCGAGAGCACGCCGACCAGCTTGTTCTCGAGGTCCTTCGCCGCGCTCGCCTTCTTCACCGTGTACGTGAAGAGCATCGCCAGCAGCAGCGAGACCATCTTGATCCAGAACGCCGCGCTCGCGTAGCACTTGGTCGCTTCCGACGAGTAGAGCATCACGCCGGTGACGAGCATGACGATCAGGCTGGCGGTGACGTACGGCTGCGCGTCCTTCGCCAGCTGCGCGACCGAGGTCTTCTTCAGCCCCAGGCCGAGCATCCGCATGTCGACAATCAGCACCGCGCCGCCGATGACGGCGAGCGCCGCGAGGTGCACGAACTCGATCATCGGGAACGCGTATTCGGAGTTCCGAATCATGCGCCCCATCGAGGTGGCCTCGGACCACTTCGCGAACTGCCAGAGCACGTCTGCGATTGCCGACATCGTCCTAGATCATCCTCAATTCGCAGGAGTCTCGAGCTCGCACCCGGCGAGCGTGTTGATGATCTTCGACTGCGGCTGTTTGTCGCAATCAAACCAGTTGTAGGCGATCATGCGGCCGCAAAAAATAATCAAAACCCAGAGCGCGAGCGACGCGAATCCGGCAACCCGGGCGCGCGCCGGCGGAATCGGATCGGCGTCCCACGTCTGTATCCGCCGGTACACGCCGGAATTGAACACCCAGACGTTGAGGCCGGCGACGATGAGCAGGATCATCTTCACGCGGAAGAAGATGTTCTGGTACGACCGCACGGGAATCGCGTAGAACAGCAGCACGCCGCTGATAACCATCACGATGAACCCGGCGATCTGCCACGGCAGAATGCGCCGCACGACCTCCGAGACGGGGACAGTGCGGAACGTCAGTCCCGTGAGCCGGAGATCGAGCACGATCGTCAGGCCGACGAACAGGCACAGCGCCCAGACGTGAATCGACTCGACGATCGGGTATCCGTACAGCGACTCGTGGAGCTGCACGCTCCACGGCTGGTCGGCCAGCGCCTTGACGGCGCCCAACAGGGACATATTTATTAAGCTATCTCCCATACGCGCAGATCCCGCCGCGCGTTTACAGAGCGTAAAAACGCCAAGATACTGGCATATCGAAGGTTGCACGCGCAAAGAGCGGCTGTACAATCCCGAGGTGATGCTCGGGCTCGCGCGCCTCACCCTGGCCGCCGCGTTGACGCTGGCGTTCCTGAGCCAGCCGCTCGCCCTGGACGCCTGCAGCGTGTCGTGTGAAGCGGCGCGCGCGGCGCGCCAGCCGGCCGTCGCCGCGCCATGCCATCACTCGACGTCGTGCGCGACGCAGATCAGCCAGCCCACGGCGCCCGGCTCGACCGTCGCAGTGCTCGTCCTCGCGCCGCCTCTTTCGATCGTCTCGCTCGATCGACCGGTCCCATCCGCGATCGTCTTCCGCGCCTCCGCCGACTTCCCGTCGTCATCAGGTCCACCGATCCACAGTCCGCTTCGCATCTAAGCATCGCCCGGTTTCGACAACGTTCGATTCAAGGGAGGTGTGTATGTGGAAAGCGATTGCAGCCGTGGTTGTGCTGCTCGCGCTGCCCGACGTGGCGCGCGCGCAGGAGCACGACCACGCGAAGATGTTGAGAGACCAGGCCGCCGCCGAAGGCGGCTGGCACCTGACCGACGACGGCAATGTCTTCGTCATGTTCAACCACCAGAGCGGCGACCGCGGCGGCGACGAAGCCGTCGCGCCGAATTGGTGGATGCTGATGGCGACGCACAAAGCGCCGCACGGCCTCATCACGCTCAACGGCATGCTGAGCCTGGATCCCGCGACGGTCGGCAGCGCCGGCTACCGCGAACT
>JAFAVZ010000026.1 GCA_019242175.1 Acidobacteriota bacterium | reverse complement strand
CGCCGTGTCGATGGCCAGCGAAGGACCACGCAGGTTGAGCAGATACGAAACGCGCGCGGCGAGGATCGACGCGGCGTCGCCGGTGAAGCTCTCCGCGCTCAGCTGCTGCGCGCGCGACAGGAGGTGATAGTCGCCGAACGCGCAGCCGACGAACACGCCGCACTTGCTGCCGGAGAGCCGCCGCGCGTCGTAGCCGGCGTTCTCGATGCTGTGCCAGCAAGCCTCGAGGAAGAGCCGCTGCTGCGGATCGATGCTCTCCGCCTCGGTCGGCGAGATGTTGAAGAACAGCGGGTCGAAGCGGTCGTAGTGCTCCAGGCCGCCCATCCACCGGCTGATCGTCTTGCCCGGGGTGATCGTGCCGGCGCGATAGTGCTCGTCGGCGTCCCACCGTTGGTGCGGAATCGGCTCGATGCAGTCGCGCCCTTCGGCGATGTTGCGCCAGAACTGCTCGAGGTTCGTCGCCTTCGCGAACTGCCCGGCCATGCCGATCACGGCGATCGCCTGCGACTGCGGCGCGGGCATCGCGGCTGCCGCGAAACGCGAGCGTTGCCGCCGCGTCAGCGTCTTCGCTGCAGACTTCGGTTGCGCGGCCGGCGTGGGGAGGTCCGGCGCTTCTTCGGCGACGTAGCGGCTGAGCTGGGTCAGCGTCGGGTAGCTGTAGATCGACGTGGCGGCGATCGACGTGCCGTACTTTGCGTTGATCTTGCGGATCCATGTCACGCCGGAGATCGAGTCGAGTCCGAGGTCGACGAACTGCGCGTCGTCGTCGATGTCCGCCTCGCGCAGCTGCAGCTCGCTCGCGAGCAGCGCCTTCATCCCCGCCGCGATCGCGGCAACGTCTTCGCTCGCGATCTCGATGTTCTGCGCGACGGGCGCCTCCTCGGTCATCGCCTCTTCCGCAACGTAGCGGCTGAAGAGCGTCAGCGTGGGATAGCTGTAGATCGCCGTGGCGGCGATCGACGTGCGGTACTTCGCGTTGATCTTGCGCACCCACGTGACGCCGGAGATCGAGTCGAGGCCCATCTCGACGAACTGCGTGTCGTCGTCGATGTCCGCTTCGCGCAGTTGCAGCTCGCTCGCGAGCAGCGCCTTCATCCCTGCGGCGATCGCGGCGAGATTGTTGCTGTCGACCGTGCGCGCGGTGGCGCGTTCCTGCGACGCGGCGGGCTTCTCGCTGCCTTCGTAGTAGGTGGACTCGATGCGCGCGAGCGTGTCGGCGTGGCCGACGATCGTCTCGTCGTGCATCGCCAGCTCGAGGCGGTACGTCTCGGCGAGCACGTCGTGGATGTGCGCGGTGAGCTGGCGCTTGATCTCCATCAAACGCGTCCGGGGCATGCGCGCGATTTGTGTCGCCAGCTCCATCGCCGCCGGGACGATCTCCGCACGCGGCGCGATGCGCTGGCGCATTCCGCGCGCGCGAAGCTCGGCGCCGGTGTAGTGCTGCGCGGTGAGCATGCTCTCGATGCCGAGGTCTCGGCCGAGGGTTTGGGGGAAGACCCAGGTGGCTCCGTCGCCCGGGGCGAAGCCGTATTCGACGTAGGGGTTCCAGTAGCGGCTGTCTTCGCTCAGGAGGGCGAGGTCGGCGAACATGCCGAGGGCCCAGCCGCCGCCGATGCCGTGGCCCTGGAGGGCGGCGATGACCGGAAGCTTGCAGTCGAGCGGCAGTTCCCAGACGTTGATGTCGGTGAACTTCATCCGCCCTTGCTGGACCGCGAGGAGGATTTCTTTCGTGCCGCCGGAGGAGAAGCATTGGTCGTGGCCGGTGAGGACGACGACTTTGTAGGCCGGCGATTTCTCGATGTGGTTGAAGGCTTCGGTGAGGCCTTCGATGAGGGCGTCGGAGAAGGCGTTCTTCGCCTGGCGCTCTTCCATCTTCAGGACGATGACGCCGTGCGGGTGGGCGGTGGCGGTGACGACGTTCGTGCGCAGCGCGATCGTCGTCGGAGCGGCGATGCTTTCGTACGTCTCCTCGTTTTCGGCGATCGGCTCCGCGGGCGCCAGCTGCTTCTTCCACGCGGCGCGCGTTGCGGCCGGGATCGTCGCCAACCGCTCGGCCACGTGGATGGCTGCGGCGACGACGTCGTCCGCAATCGTGAGGGTGCCAACGCGCTGGTGGAGGTCGGCAATCGAGTACTCGGTTTGCGTGAGGAGGACTTCGACGGCGGCATCGTTGCCGAGGCGGGCGGCGAAGAGCGGCGCGGCGGACTCGGGGATGCCTTCCGACGAAATGACGACGTCGTTACCGTAGACGCAGGCGTCGCACAGCAGCGCGTTCATCCACGCGCGGCCCGTGACTTTGCCGGAGAGCGTGGCGACGATGGGGAGCTCGGTCGCGGGCATCTCCTCCATTGCGCCGGTGAGCACGAGCGCGTTGCAGCCGCTCTGCAGCGCCTCGGCGAGGTCCTTCGCTTCCACCACTCGCACGACCGCCGCTTCCGGCGCCGTCGATTCGGCCACCGTCAAGGTGTTGACCAGCGGCGCGATCGAACGCGCGAAGTGGCGCTTCACGACGCGCAGCGTCTTCGCCGACTTCGCGGCCAGCGTCGCAGCCAGTTTGCGGGCGTGCGCCTCGACCTGTTCGGCCGGGAGGATCGGGCATGTCCAGCCTTTCGCGCGCAGCTCGCGGCCGGTCACCGAGCCCGAGAGCAGGAAGTCGTGCGCCAGGCGTTCGCCAAACCGTTCGTTCAGCAGCATCGCTTCAGCCGGCGTGGGATGGGCATAGCCGTACGACGCTTCTTCGCTGCAGACCATGAGGTCGCAAAGGGCGGCGGCGAGGAACGCCGCATCGCTTGCACCGTTGCGCAGGAGGGCGATCGTCGGATACGGGAACGCGGCGATCGCGTCGTGGCAGTCCGCGCGTTCGAGGCCGCACAGGAGCAGGACG